>VGKM01000037.1 GCA_016867005.1 Candidatus Omnitrophota bacterium
AAAGAGATTAAACTTAAAACCATTGGTATTATTCATACGCCTTATAAGGAACCTAAGGGTATCCCTATCCAGGGGAAGTTTAAGAAAGGCATAAAAGGAACGATTTGTCTGTTTCCTCAATACCAAGCTGGTCTTAAGGATATCGAAAACTTTTCGCACCTGATTTTAATTTACTACTTTAACCGTTCAAAAGAAGAGCGGCTTATGGGGAAGCCGTTCCTTGAAGATGTTGAGCATGGCATATTTGCCATTCGCAGCCCTCATAGACCTAACCATATCGGGTTTTCAATAGTGAAGCTTGAGAAGGTAAAAGAAGGGATAATTACTTTCTCGGAAGTTGATATATTGGATAAGACGCCGCTGTTGGATATCAAACCATACGTTAAACATTTTGACAGCCGTGATAAGACCAAGAGCGGATGGATCGAGAAACACTTTAAGGGATGCGTTAAGCCAAAGAGGACCGTGATTTGATGATGTCCGCTGTTTCGGATCGGACATTTTTAAGCCTATATCCCTTAATTAGATAGGTTATTCCCCGGACAAAAGGGACTGGACAAAACGGACATTTTTACTTGGGTGCGGCCTATGGGAATGGCCGATTTTCGTTGCCTTCTTGGTTGCTTGGGCTATAATAGGTACTTGCACATTGAATCTGGGTTCGCCCAGGCCCAATAACCAAGCGACCCCATTTTTCATATTTCAGTTTTTGCGCCAAAAAATTATACGGTAAGCCTGAACGCGAGAGGCGTAGCTTAGCGCCGCCCAGGGAGTTTTTTATCGTAGCTTAAGGCGCTGCGGCCGAGCTGTTTCCTAAACTTCGCACTTGTTTCTCTAATACCAGATATTCGCAATACATTTTTAATTTTTATGCTATAATATTTCAAAATGTTATTAATCGTCCGTTCCAAAATAGATCCGGAAACCCGCAAGAAGATAGCTGAAGATTTAAAAGGCTACATAAAAATTGTAGTTGATGTTCGGCGTAGTATCTTGGCTGCAGGTGGAGAAAAGCATGTAGATGGCGAACGTCTCCTATTGCAAGACGGTAGCCGGCAGGAAGATCTTTGGGGAGCAGGTCTAGACCTGGAAACAGGCGAGATGGATTTTGATTCCTTGATTAATTTAAGGCCAACGCAGAATAGAAGCCGTGAGATCTTGGATGAAGAAATACGTAAAAAAGCTGAATCGCTAATTCAATCTTTATTGAAGGATTAATATAATGAACGCCAGAGAAATAATCTTAAATATTGCTGTAAATTTAGGTCGTTTATGCCGCTGGGCCATGGAAGGCCGCAAGGAGCGAGTTGAACAATTTTTGGCCCAAACCGAAGAATATCTAAAGGCCTTGGAATTAGCCCCGAAATCAAGCCGTTTCCTACCTACCTACGAATGGTTCAGGAGTGATTTTGAGCGCCTTTCTCATGATGTCCATATGGATGCCGATTGGGCCGAATCTATGCTCACCTGGGCGAACATTTTGACCCATCGAGCCTCATTAGTATAACAAAATATCGGAAAATTAAAAATGTAGTGTAGCAATGGCCTCGGCCCACCGAGGCCGAACGATGCACGGGGATTCTATTCTTGCTGTAACGGCTACTTTGCAGCCAAGAGGCGCAGTCTTATTAGGTAATGTCCGGTATTTTGAATCGGACAATGCGCATCTCTTTGAGTGGTTAAAAGCAACAAATCAGCCTTAATACATACCTGTAAACACAAAGCAAGGACGCGTCGGCTATTACTTTTGAAAAAAACTCTTGACAAATAAGAATTATTCCTATATAGTATCAATCATGGATAAACAAGTCCTAGATACAGGCGACATATTCCGCAATAAGTGCCGGGAGGCTAATCTTAAGATAACTCCTCAGCGCACGATTATTTTCGATGCCCTGGTAAACGATAAAGGCCACCCTACCGCAGATATTGTTTTCCGGAAGGTCAGAAAGAAGATCCCGAATATTTCCTTTGATACGGTCAGCAGAACTCTTTTGTCATTTGTAGATATGGGGCTTTTAAAGGTAGTGGAGGGTTATGGCCGGCCCAAGCGTTTTGATACCGACCTGGACAGCCATCACCATTTTCAGTGCCTCAAATGCAATAAAATCATAGATTTTTGCAACACAGGATTCGACTCATTGGAAATCCCCAAAGAGATCAAGAGCCGATTTACCGTAACCGGCAAAAAGGTAGTTTTAGAAGGCCTCTGCGATTCATGCAAGAGGTAATTTTTTTTAACCTGTAAGTCGTAGTAATTACGATTTAAGAGTAATTACGAGAGAAGGTGGCAGGAGAGGATCGAAAGCTTGGGTGTTTGTTCGGTTAAGAATTAATAACAATCACCCCGCGCTTATCTGAATTGCGCGGGTGTTGCCCCGGTGGGCAAGGAGGGTTTAAAAATGGCAAAAGTAGCGATTGATATTGTAAAGAAGTCAGGAGTTGATGTTGATAAGTTAGTCGAGTTATTAGTAAGGAACGCATCGGCAGAGTTAACCACCTATTACTACTACACTATCTTACGCGCTAACCTGATCGGGCTTGACGGAGAAGGCATAAAGGAGATTGCAGAGACGGCAAGAATAGAGGATCGTAACCACTTCGAAGCTTTAATGCCGCGCATCTATGAGCTTGGAGGTAAATTACCGGATTGTATGAAGGAATTCCATGATCTTTCAGCCTGTCCTCCGGCGAATCTCCCTAAGGATCCGACAGATGTTAAGGCGATGCTTCAGATTTTGGTGAAGGCGGAAAGATGCGCTGTGTACGGGTATAATGAGCTTTGCAAGATGACTATCGGCAAAGACCACCGCACCTATGAATTGGTTTCCGCAATCCTGAACGAAGAGATCGAGCATGAGTCTTGGTTCTCTGAGTTTTTGGGAGAAGGCCCATCCGGCCATTTCCTGCGCCGCGGTGACACATCGCCGTTTGTCGGGAAGTTCTTAAAGCAAGAAAAGATCTCTGGGGTGTCCGATTATCCTTGGGCGCCCCGGTTTCTTATGGTAAAATAATACTCAAAGGAAAGTATGCATGGCAGGAGCGATACAAAATTTACATCCCGTTATCCAGGCATTAATTGCCGGTATTTATACCTGGGGCTTTACCGCAATCGGCGCATCTTTAGTATTCGCGACGAAGGAGTTCAGCCAGAAAGTCTTTGACTCGATGCTCGGTTTTGCCGGAGGGGTAATGATCGCGGCAAGTTTTTGGTCGCTCTTGGCTCCGGCAATTGAAATGTCCCATCATAGCGGTCATGTACCGTGGCTTCCGGCGGCTTCGGGTTTCTTATTGGGGACAATATTTTTAAGGATGATAGATAAGGTGTTGCCTCATCTGCATCTGGGTTTCCCTTCGAAAGAAGCCGAGGGCATAAAGACCTCTTGGCACCGCAGTGTTTTGTTGGTACTTGCGATTACCTTACACAATATTCCGGAAGGCCTGGCTGTTGGTGTTGCTATTGGGGCGGCTGCTTCGGGTTTCCCTGAGGCCACGGGTGCTGCTGCGGTAGCCTTAGCTATTGGCATCGGCATTCAAAACATCCCCGAAGGATTTGCCGTATCCGTATCGTTACGCCGCGAGAAGATGTCTAAATTTAGGAGCTTTTGGTATGGGCAGCTTTCAGCAATAGTTGAACCCATTGCGGCAGTGCTTGGGGCCGCAGCAGTTTTGTGGGCACGTCCTTTATTGCCATATGCATTAGGTTTTGCCGCGGGCGCGATGATCTTTGTGGTAATTGAAGAAGTTATTCCAGAATCACAGCGTAACGGTCACACGGATCTGGCTACGGCAGGAACGATATTGGGATTCCTGGCGATGATGATCCTGGACGTGGCATTTAGTTAGGATAAGGAAAAGTTATGAAAGGATTTAGAGGCAATATCGGAAAAGACGCTTTAGAAAACAAAGAATTCCGCAAAGTATTATACACAGGAATTCACGGCCAATTGGTACTGATGAGCCTGCCCCCCCCCAGGGCGCGGCGCGCTATTAGTTATTTCATTAGGCACACCGCCGTAAAGGATCGGCGGGTGTCCTGCCTTCTGCAGGAAGTTTTACCCGGGGATTAGAGGGGCGATTAAAATTTAATTAGATTTCTAGAGTATCCGGACCCCGTTTCTTATATTTGGTTTTTTGAGTATTAACTATGATAGCGAAAAACTTAGGCGAATTATTAAGTGCTTCTGCCAAGAAGCATCCTAAGCGTACTGCCATTGTCTTTGGCCAAAAGGAAATTACCTATAAAACACTGGATGAGCTGACTAATTATATAGCTGGAGGCCTGATCGATTTAGGCATTAAAAGAGGCGATAGGGTGGCTTTATTTTTGGATAACTGCCCGGAGTTCGTTATTAGTTATTACGGCATTTTGAAAGCAGGGGCGGTGGTCGTGCCGATTAACTATATGCTTAAAATAGAAGAGGCCAAATATATTTTAGAGGATAGCCGGGCCAAGGCCATGATTACCCTGCGGGTCTACCTTGCTATGGCAGAGGAACTGCGTCTGCGCGTGGAGAGCCTAAAGTATATTATCACCCCCGCTGATTTCTCCCGCCTGAAAAAACATAATCCGCAGGCACTCGTCCAGGCATCGGCTGACCCTAAGGATTTGGCAGCAATTTTATATACCTCAGGGACCACCGGATTCCCCAAGGGGGCGATGCTTTCGCATTACAACCTTGTTTCTAATGCCTTTGATTCCTCTTCTGCTATACAAATAAACTGCCGTTATAGTTTTATCTGCATTTTGCCTTTGTTTCATTCCTTTGCTGCTACGGTATGTATGAATCTTCCTTTATCGGCAGGCGCAAAAATAGTGATTATGAAATCCCTTAGGCCTTTTAAGCGGGTCATCCGGGCGATAAGAAAAAACCGGGTAAACATATTTGTCGGCATACCTTCGGTGTATACTATTCTGAAAAACATGAAAATGCCCAAAATATTCCGCAGCCCTTTGCTTAAATTATTTAATCCGGTAAAGGTGTGTATTTCCGGCGCGGCGGCCCTGCCGGTGGAGACCTTCAAGAGTTTTGAAAAAAAGTTCCGTATCCCCCTTCTTGAAGGCTACGGCTTAACCGAGGCCTCCCCTGTAGTTACCTTAAACCCTTTAAAAGGAAAAAGAAAATCCAGTTCAATCGGCCGTACTTTATCCAAAAATATTGAATTAAAAATCGTAGATGAAAAGAACAATAGCTTAGCTGCGCAGCAGATAGGAGAACTGTTGGTAAAAGGCCCCAATGTTATGCAGGGATATTTTGAGAAAGAGGAGGCTACAAAAGAAGCTTTAAAGGACGGCTGGCTCTATACCGGCGATATGGCAAAATTTGACCGCGAGGGCTATTTTTATATTGTCGGCCGCAAAAAAGAAATGGTTAATGTGCGCGGATTAAATGTTTACCCCAGAGAAATTGAAGAGGTGCTCTACCAAAACCCAAAAATTAAGGAAGCCGCGGTGATCGGCATAGCAGATGAGCATAAGGGGGAGGTGCCAAAAGGCTTCGTAGTTTTAAAAGAAGAAGAAAGCGCAAGCGAGCATGAGATCTTGCATTATTTAAGGGAAAGATTAGCCTCCTATAAAGTACCTAAAACCATAGAATTTCGGGAGGAGCTACCCAAAAATACAACCGGCAAGATTCTTAAACGTATTCTTGCGGATGAGGAGCAAACTGAAAGAAATAGCCTTAAAAATTATATGTAAGGCCTTTAAGCGATAGTGTTTCCAAGGCCCAGGAGATATATATGCCCTGGCATTTTAAAACTATGCCTCAATCATTGTCCGTACTTATATTGCTCGTTTCGGCCTTCCTGTTTTTAAGATACTTCGAGAATCACGCGGTCTTTTATCCTACCAGACAAATACAGTTTTTTCCCCGAGATAGCGGCTTGGATTTTGAGGATGTATTTTTTAAGACCAGTGACAATATAGAGCTCAATGCCTGGTTTATTCCTTCGCCAAAAGCGGAATTTACCATACTCTTCTGCCACGGAAATGCCGGCAACATCAGCCACCGGCTTGAGAAGATACTTTTTTTCCATGGCTTAGGATGCAATGTTTTCATATTTGACTATCGTGGATACGGCTTAAGCAAAGGCAGGCCCTCTGAGAAAGGCTTGTATTTAGATACCCGGGCAGCTTTTGATTATTTGTTATCTCGCGGGATAAGCCAGGAGCAGATTATCGGATACGGCGAGTCTATCGGGGGCGCGGCAATCATCGACCTTGCCTCAATGCGCCCTATGCGCGCGTTGATTACAGAGGGCGCTTTCTCGAGCGGTAAGGATATGGCAAGATATGCCTTTCCTTTTCTTCCTTACTGGATATTCTCCCTGCGCCTTGATTCTGAGAACAAGATAAGGTCCGTAAAAATAAGCAAGCTTATGATACACAGCCTCAACGATGAAATCGTTCCCTTTAAACTGGGCACAAAACTTTATGATGCCGCGCCGGCGCCAAAGGAGTTATTTGAGATTCGCGGCGGACATAATAGCTGTTTCTTTGATTCGCAGGATATCCTTAACGAAAAGATGGCTAATTTTCTGGATAAGCTGGTAAAATGATTTCATATAGCAAAATCGGCTACATTATTTTTATAGCAACCCTGTTTTTTGTTGGCAAGGAGGATTTGAGCATGGCAAAGGCAAAAGAAATTCAATTGCCGAAACCTATAACTAAGGGAATGATCTCCCTTGAAGAAACGATTGCCAAAAGGCGTTCTCAGAGGTCCTTTAGCAAGAAAGAATTAACCTCAGATCAGATTAGCCAATTACTCTGGGCAGCGGGAGGCATTACGGAAAGAAGGGGAGGTTATAGTCTGCGCAGCGCTCCTTCCGCAGGTGCTTTATACCCAATAGAGATTTACGCGCTTACCAAAGACGGTGTGTATCATTATCTTCCCGAGAGACATGCGCTTGAGGTTTTAAGCGAGAGTGATTTACGAGAAGATTTGTGTAACGCTAGCTTAGGCCAGAGTTCAGTTAAGGACGCCCCATTAGATATCGTCATCTGCGCAGTCTATGAGAAGGTTACCTTTAAGTATGGGGAGCGCGGGAAGAGATACGCTGATATTGAGACGGGTCACATTGCCCAGAATATCCATTTGCAAGCAGTCGCGTTAGGCCTGGTTTCCGTCCCCGTAGGTGCTTTTAGCGACAAGGAAGTAAAAAGTATATTAAATCTACCCGCAGATCACGTGCCTTTATATATTATTCCCGTTGGCCATAGCCACCCCCCGAAATAGGCGAAATAGGGGACGTTTCTATTTTTCTCAGGAAAGCATAAAACGCTTATCCTTACCGCTCGAGAAAACCGCTTAGAGTTAATTGCCAAAGGCGATTTTCTTGAAAGGAACACCGTCTTAAATTTAGCCATACCTGTTTACAGATAGGGCTTCCCCCCATCGAATATTGCTGCCAGTCTTTACGGGGATACCTCTACAGTTTTACGATTCTGTATAGAAGTTTTATCTTCGTAATAAAGCCGGAGCATGGTATAATACAAAATTCAGGGAGACTTATGGAACATAAAACTAAGGGCCAAGCCGAGTCGCAAATCAGCGAGGCTATGATAAAATTCGAAAAAGATTATATGGGCAGAGGCCCGACTGAAATCAAGACCTATATCATTAAAGATATGGTTTTCGTTCGGCTCAAGGGTGTGCTTACGCCGGCAGAGGAGCAGCTTGCTAAGAGTCCGGAAGGCGCTGGCTTGATCAAGAAGGCCCGCGTGCAGTTGCTGGAAGGAACGCGCGTGTTACTTGAAAAAATGATTTCTGATATTGCTGCTTGCCAGGTTCAGAGCATGCATACGGATATCAGCACAAAGACTGGAGAGCGAGTCATTGTTTTTACCCTTGATAAAAATTTAGAAGAACAATTCTGCTAAAAAGGGTTGACAAAATTATTTTTTAGATTAAAATAAATGTACAATTAGGAATTTTAACGGAAGACTGTAAGCAAAGGCCCTAGATATAAGAGGGCGGTTGCAGAGTAAGCCAACAGGCGTTTCTGAGTTCTCTTTTGACGAGAGCCGGAAACAATCGTTGGTTTTTTATTTATCCAAAACTTTAAAAGCCTGCCTGCCGGCAGGAAGGGAGGAAAAAATGGCTTCACCGCTTGCAAAATGGGTAGAAGAACAGGCCAAATTATGCAAACCTGAAAAAATTTATTGGTGCAATGGTTCTGAGGAGGAGGCGCACAGGCTTATTGAGATAGGGATGAAAGAAGAAAAAATCTGCGGCACTCCTGTCTTCCAGGAGCTAAATCAAAAAGAATGGCCGAATGCTTACTTTCATCGCAGCCATCCTACGGATGTCGCGCGCACAGAGCACCTTACCTTTGTCTGCCATCCGGATAAAGAAACCGCCGGCCCTAATAATAACTGGATGCACCCTGACGAAGCCAAAGAAAAGATGCGGAAGCTTTCTGATGGCTGCATGAGAGGTAAGACTATGTATGTTCTCCCGTATATGATGGGGCATCCGGATTCGCCTTACGCTAAGGCCTGTATTCAGCTTACCGATGTATCCTATGTTGCGGTGAGCATGCGTATTATGACGCGCATGAGCAGTAAAGTTATTGAAAAAATCGGCAACCGCGATAATTTTGTGAAAGGGTTGCATTCGGTAGGCGATTTTGACCCGAATAAGCGGTTCATCATGCATTTTCCAGACGAGCATTTAGTCTGGAGTATCGGCTCAGGATACGGCGGCAATGCCCTACTTGGCAAGAAATGTTTTTCTTTACGTATCGCTTCGTGGTTAGGCTATCAGGAAGGCTGGCTTGCCGAACATATGGTGATCTTGGGTATCGAGGACCCAAAGGGCAACGCGACGTATGTGACTGTTGCTATGCCTTCAGCTTGCGGAAAGACAAACCTTGCTATGCTTGAGTCAGCGCTTCCCGGATACAAAGTTTTGACCATAGGCGATGATATCGCCTGGCTAAATGTCGGGCCTGATGGACGGTTATGGGCGATTAACCCGGAGACCGGGCTTTTTGGCGTTGCGCCGGGGACATCCATAAAGACCAACCCGAATATGCTCAAGACATTAAAAGGGACAAACTTTTATCCGACTCTATTTACGAACACCGCTTTAAACACGGATACAAATGAGCCGTGGTGGGATGGATTGGACGGCGCCGTACCGAAGAATCTTATGGACTGGCAGGGGAAATCCTGGCAGGCAGGGCAGGAAACAAAAGCCGCGCATCCTAATTCTCGCTTCACTGTTTCTATATACAATGCTCCTACGCTTTCTAAAGAATTCGATAGCCCTCAAGGAGTGCCGATCTCGGCAATTATTTTGGGAGGCAAAAGGACTCAATTGATACCTCTGGTAGTCGAGTCTCTTAACTGGGATCACGGCGTATTTTTAGGAGCGCGTACCGGTTCTGAGACTACTGCTGCGGCAATTCATAAAGAGGGTGTTTTAAGAAGAGACCCTATGGCCATGCTTCCTTTTTGCGGTTATAACATGGGGAATTATTTCAAGCATTGGCTCAATATCGGTAAAAAATTAACGCATCCGCCGAAGATCTATGCCGTCAATTGGTTCAGGGTTGATAAAGAGGGTAAATTCCTCTGGCCGGGATTTGGAGAAAACATCCGCGTTTTAAAGTGGATTGTAGACAGGGCGCAGAATAAAGTAAGCGCTCAGGATACGCCTTTGGGCCGCCTGCCCCACCTAAAAGACCTGGACTTAAGCGGCTTGGATCTTCCCAAAAGTAAATTGGATAAGCTGTTTGAAATAAATCCTAAGGAATGGCAGCCGGAGCTTGCTGATATCGAGAAGTTTTTCGGCCAATTCGAAAAATATATGCCTCAGGAGATTCTGGAGCAGTACAAAATACTTAAAAATAACATGAATAACGGAGTAAGCGATGATTATTTTGGCTCTATCCGCTATACCGACGAAGGAGGCGCTTAATATGGCTAAAAAACCGTTGCTTAAGACCAGCTTTACGGATCTAGGGCTGTTTAAAAGAGGGAAGGTCCGAGATGTTTA
>VGKM01000038.1 GCA_016867005.1 Candidatus Omnitrophota bacterium
TTTCGATAGATTCTGCTGCCGCTGGTATAAAGCGTAAGTCCTGGAACAAACCGCCTGTGCTTTTAAGGCCTCAATCGGCCAATAATGCGATGCCTCATGATAAAGAATACCCCTTATATAATCCTCCAACTCGATGTTATTTATTACAAGGATCTTACCGTCACTCTTTTTAATGAACTGGATCGCGCCCCTGAAACGCCTGCCGTTAATTGAAATAGCATCCGCATCGCTTGCGGCTATTAAGACCTTATCTGAATTTGATTGTACGCTTCCCAGCAAAATCCCCGATTTATAAGAAGTAACCGTTGTGGATATGCCCTTGCCGCGGTAAATAATGGAATTTGTTTTCGCATCGATTACTTCATAAAACCCTCTGATGCCTAAATGCAGAGAAGCTGCATCCTGAACAATAGCCACCCTTATAAATACCGGCTGATCGGCATGGCTGGCCTTGCCAAAACAGGCGCAGGCTATCAAAAGTTGAAATATAATTAACCTTAGGGTTTTATTCATCTACGGGATAACCAGGGTACAAAGGAAAGAATGGCGTGCATATCTTTTGCTATTTCCTGCTTTGTTCCATTTCTGAAAAAGCACAACCGCAGTATTTCTGGCAATATAAGCCGAGAGCCCGGGCTTTGTCGTGGGCCTTCTTAAACCCGGGGCGGAAATCTTCATAATAAAAGATTGAGCCCTCCTCTTCTTTCATGGCTTCTTCGCCCAGGCGCCTTAATTCATCCTGATTCTGATAAGGGCTTACTAAAAGCGTGGTAGAAAAATAGTTGATGCCTTGTTCCCTGGCGGCGCGCGCCGTGGCTTTAAGCCGCAGTTTCCAACAGGATAAACACCTCTCCGGAGCAACAGTTTTATCTCCTATGGCAAAATTAAATTCAGAAGGGATATAGCCCGGATACGCAACATCTAAATTCACCTTATTTGCAAAATCAACAAGCGCCTGCCTCCTTTTCTGGAACTCTATCATAGGATAAATATTGGGATTATAGAAAAAAGGCAGCACCTCTATCCCCTTCCTGCTTAAGTGTTCTAAAGGATAGACCAAGCACGGCGCACAACATGTATGCAGTAAGATTTTCATATTATTCCTTGAATAATTCTTCCTGTTTTTCTTTGGATTTCAGGCCGAAGTGTTCAAAGGAGGCCTTTGTGGCGATGCGGCCGCGGGAAGTGCGCTTTAGGTATCCTGCTTTTAATAAAAACGGCTCTATCGTATCGACGATTGTATCCACTTCTTCGTTTAAAGTAGCTGCCAATGATTCAACGCCTACAGGGCCGCCGTCATACATTTCAATGATCGCCTTAAGGACTTTACGGTCTATCTGGTCAAGCCCTGCCTTATCCACCCCTAGCTCATCCAGGGTCCCTGCCGCAATAGAGGCGGAAATCTTACCCATCTTTTTTACCTGGGCATAATCCCGGACCCTGCGTAAAAGACGGTTTGCAACACGCGGCGTGCCGCGCGAACGCTGCGCTATTTCAGTTGTCGCTTCTTTTTCTATTTCCACATCCAGGACTTCAGCCGAATGTTTAATGATCCTGGAAAGGTCTTCAATGCCGTAGAAATCAAGATGATGGAATATACCGAACCTGCCTCTGAGAGGCGCTGCCAACAATCCTGAACGCGTTGTGGCGCCTATCAGGGTAAAAGGTTTCAGGTTGAATTTGATCGTCCTGGCGAATTGGCCTTTATCTATAATAAAATCAATCTGAAAATTTTCCATTGCCGGGTACAGGAATTCTTCCACTACTTTTGAAAGCCGGTGGATCTCATCGATAAAAAGAATATCCCCTTTTTCTAGGTTGGTCAGTATCCCGATAAGGTCCCCTGCGCGTTCGATTGCCGGGCCGCTTGTGGCAGTGATCTTGGTGCCCATTTCATGGGCGATAATATGGGCAAGGGAAGTTTTTCCCAGCCCAGGAGGCCCTGACAAAAGCACATGCTCCAGGGGTTCTTTTCTCTGCTTTGCGGCACAGAGGCAGACCTTTAAATTATCAGTTATCTCTTTCTGGCCGATAAATTCAGGAAGTTTTTTCGGCCTCAAAGAGATATTCAGGACTACATCCTCTTCGGTCTCGCGCGGCTCACTGACCGTAATTTGCCCGCCTTTAAGCAGTGCCTGTCTCTGGTCTTCTGCCATAGGGAATAATATTCTCCTTATTCCTGGTGATCTCTATTTCATCAAATAACTCTTTTTGCCTGGCAACTATCTCTTTCAGGCGTATAAGCTCTAAGATCGCCAGAAAAGTCACCACTATTTCGATCTTATTTTTAGATTCCTCAAATAAATCTGAAAGGCCGACAGAATCCTTCACCAGCAAAAGGTGCAAGATCTTATGGACTTTCTCTTCTATTGTAAATTCATCTTTAATGACCTCGTAGAACACCTCTTTGGGGACATCCTGCAAGGCCTTAGTAAATGCGTTGATCAGGTCAAAAATACTTGCTTCAAAATATATTTCCTTTACCTCGGGCTCAGGCAGCTCATTTAAGTCCTGCGCTTTACTGCGCTTAAAGACGTCTTGCTGCGATACCTCTTTCTGCCTTAGATCTTCGGCTATTTGTTTGAATCTTTCATACTCAAGAAGGCGCTCTACAAGTTCTGCGCGCGGGTCAACTTCCTCGGCCTGGCCCTCTCCTTCTTCGGCAGGCAGGAGCATTTTTGATTTAATCGCAAGAAGCGTCGCTGCCATAACCAGGAATTCTCCTGCGACATTTAAATCAAGCATGCGCATTAATTCAAGGTAAGAAAGATACTGGTCGGTTACCTTGGCGATCGGAATATCATAAATATTAAGGTGGTCCTTCTTGACAAGGTATAACAATAGGTCAAGCGGCCCTTCGAATAGATCTAGTTTTATTTTATAGCTCATAAGCTCATCTTCATCGCCAGGCGCGCTTCCTGCAGGGTTTTAGCCGCAATAAGAGATGCCTTTTCTTTGCCTTCTTCAAGGATCTTTATGATCCGGGACTTATCTTTCAATAGTTCTTCTTTTTCTTTTCGGAAAGGCATTAATTTTTCCGCAAGAAGGCAGGCAAATTTATTCTTGCACTCAACACAGCCTAATTGCGCATTACTGCAGGCCTTATACAATTCTTCTTTTTCGCCCGCAGCAAAAACAGAATAATAAGAAAACACATTGCATATGCCGGGCTGGCCGGGATCAGATACTTTTATCCTCTTGGGATCAGTGACCATGCTTGATATTTTCTTTCTGATCACCTCTTCCGGATCGGAAAGATTGATCGTATTACCATAGCTCTTGCTCATTTTCCTTCCGTCTAGCCCCAAAAGCCGCGGTGTTTTCGTCAATATCGCCCCCGGGTCAGGGAATACTTCCTGTTTATAAAACCCGTTAAAACGCCTTGCAATTTCCCGGGTAAGTTCTAAATGCGGCAGTTGGTCCTCACCTACAGGGACCTTCTCTGCTTTATAAATAAGGATATCTGCTGCCTGAAGCACAGGATAACCAAGGAATCCGTATGTATGCAAGTCGCGCGTATTGGCCTCTTTAAGCTGTTCTTTATAAGTCGGGCAGCGCTCCAGCCATCCCAGAGGAGTAAAACATGAAAAAATCATATGTAATTCAAGATGCTCCGGTACCTGTGACTGGATAAATATGACCGACTTAGAAGGATCGATGCCTGCCGCAAGCCAATCGGCGACATTATCTATGATGCTTTCCGAGATTACCGAAGGGTTCTCGTATTCACCCATAAGGGCATGCCAATCAGCGGCCATGAAGAACGCATCATAATCCTCCTGCAATTTTACCCAATTTTCCAATGCGCCGACCAAATGCCCGAGGTGCAGTTTTCCCGTCGGGCGCATCCCGCTTAATACCCTCTTCTTCATAGCTTCCTTGCCACCTTTTCTATTTCATAGGCCTCAATAATATCGCCTTCCTGCATATTATCGTATCCGGAAAGCGTTATCCCGCATTCAAAACCTTCCGCGACTTCCCTGACATCGTCTTTGAAACGCTTCAGGTTGCCGATTTTTCCTTCAAATACGACATCGCCGTTACGCACCAGGTCAATTTGCGCCTGCCGGGTAATTTTACCCTTTTGGACAAAACATCCGGCGACCATGCCTGACCTTGAAAGTTTAAATACCTTCCTTACTTCAACCTTCCCTAAAAACACCTTCTTAAGCTTTGGCTCAAGCATCCCTTCCACAGCGGCTTTTATATCATTTGCCAATTCATAAATTATATTATAAATCTTGACCTCTACTCCTTCTTTGCCCGATAGTTCTTTTGCGCGGTCATCCTGAACGACATTGAATCCCAATACAAGCGCATTAGAGGCAGCTGCCAGGATAATATCCGAAGTATTGATGTTGCCGACACCTTCATGGATAATATCAAGCTTGATCTCGGAAATATTGATTTTATCGATGGTATCCCGGATAGCAGCCAGCGACCCCTGGACGTCTGCTTTGATAATCATCCTCAATTCTTTAATCTTGCCTTCCAGTATCTGTGTATGTAAATCTTCCAGGCTGATTTTCTTCGCTGTTTTTATACTGGCTTGCTTGTCTCTTTCCTGCCGTTTTTCTGCCAGCTCTTTTGCCTGTTTTTCGTCTGTTGTCACATAAAATTGCTCTCCGGCAACAGGCACACCTGATAACCCTAATACTTCTACCGGATACGCAGGAGGCGCCACTGTTACGGCATGGCCTACATGGTTGAACATCGCCCGGATTTTACCGAAGCAAGTGCCTACGACAATGCTTTCATTCAAATGCAGCGTACCGTTCTCAACCAAAAGGGTGGCAACCGGGCCCTTACCCTTGGACATCTTTGCCTCTATTACTATCCCTCTTGCCAGGCGGTTAGGATTCGCTTTTAATTCAAGCATTTGCGCCTCCAGCAAGATCAATTCTAACAACTCATCAATACCTTGGCCGGTTTTTGCGGAAACCGGGATCGTGATGGTTCTCCCGCCCCAGTCCTCTGCCAAAAGGTTCAATTCCCCGAGTTGCTTTTTGACACGGTCGGCATCTGCCTGAGGTTTATCGATCTTATTGATCGCTACAATTATAGAAACACCGGCTGCGCGCGCATGGTCTATTGCTTCTTTGGTCTGAGGCATGATCCCGTCATCTGCAGCAACCACCAAAACCACTATATCGGTAATCTTTGCCCCTCTTGCCCGCATAGCAGTAAATGCCTCATGGCCGGGAGTATCTAAGAATGTGATGTCTCCGTGGGCCAAATGAGCCCGGTAAGCACCAATATGCTGCGTGATCCCGCCGTGTTCAGACTCTGCCACTTTTGTCTTTCTGATCGCATCCAGAAGGGAGGTTTTCCCGTGGTCAACATGCCCCATCATTGTTACGATAGGAGGCCGCGGCAATAATGCTCCCGGCTTATCTGGGGTATTGTGGATTTCCAATGCCGCATCTTCTTCCCCAAGCGCCTGCTTGATTTTAAACCCGAATTTCTCGGCGATCTTTAAAACGACAGCTTCTTCTAATGTCTGGTTAAGCCCTGCCATAACACGCATTTCCATCAATGCTTTTATCAATACCGATGACTTTTCCTGTAACCTGACCGCCAGGTCTTTCACATTGATAGGAAGCTTTAATTCTAATTCTTTCAGCTCGCGGACAACTTCTGCCTTAGGCGGCTCTTGCACAACCTGCGGCTTGTCTATCTTGATTTCTTTGTGCTTTACGGATTCAACTGCGGGCTTGGAAGCAGGCGCGGGTTTTGCTGCCGGTTTGTCTGCAACAAGTTTCTCTATTACAGGCCTCTCGACTACGGGCTTCTCAATAGAAATAACTTTTTCAACCGGAGGTTTTTGTTTTATTTTAGGCGCCTTATGGATGGCCTTCGCAGGTTCCGGCTTTGCTTTCTTTATAATTGCCTTCTTAGGGGCAGCCTTTTTTGGGGCCTTTTTTACTTTTTCCTTGGCGCTTACTTCAGCTTTCTTTTTAACCGTAACGGGCTTTTCTTTCTTAGTTTTTGCTTTGACTGGCATTATATATACCTCTTATTTTTTTACTATTTTCTTTGCTTCCTCGATTAATTTCTCGGCTTTCTTTTCTCCGATGCCCTTTACCTTGCATAGATCTTCCATGCTGGACTTTGCAATACTGGATACATTATTATATCCTGCTTCCTTTAATGCGCCAAGGGTCTTTTCTCCTACCCCCGGTAGTTCCTCCAAAGAAACACCGCCTTCTTCCTGCATGGCATCTTTTTCAGCTAACACAATCTTTTCTTTCGGCTTTCCTTCCTGCCCGGCTGCCGTATCTTTGGTCCTGATATCCAGTTCCCATCCGATCAGGCGCGAAGCAAGCCGTACATTCTGCCCGTGCTTACCGATAGCTAAAGACAGTTGATCGTCAGGCACGATAACTTCAGCTTTCAAATTTTCCTTATTCAGCTTAATTTCCGAGATCTCTGCGGGAGAAAGCGCAGCTTTAATAAACTCTTTGATATCTTCATTAAAACGCACTATATCAATTTTCTCCCCCTGCAATTCATTGACTATGTTCCTTACCCGGTTCCCCCGCATGCCTACGCAGGCGCCTACGGAATCGACTTTGTCATTTTTGCTCCAGACAGCGATCTTTGTGCGTTCCCCTGCCTGGCGCGCGACTGACTTTATCTCAACAATACCTTCGTATATCTCAGGGACTTCCAATTCAAACAGTTTCTTTACCAGGTTTGGATGCGCCCTTGATAAAATTATCTGCGCGCCCTTGGCCTCTTTTTTGACCTCTACGACAAACGCACGGATACGCTGCCCCTGTTTAAACTCTTCCTTGGGCGACTGTTCCCGCTTAAGAAGGATCCCTTCGGCTTTCCCGAGAAGGTCTACGATGATATTGCCTTTTTCAAAGCGGTAAACCGTGCCTGAAACGATTTCTCCGATTTTGCCCTGGAAATCGTTAAAGACAATTTCTTTCTCTGCTTCGCGAATTTTCTGAATGATCACCTGGCGCGCAGTAGATGCGGCGATCCGGCCGAAATCGATATTGGTGACCTCGCCGTTATTCTTGAATGCCTTGATCTTGCCGGTATTCTTATCGATCTCGACCCTAAGCTCGTCTTCCGGGCTGACATCGATGGCCTTGCGGGCAGCGCTTACCAACGCGCTTTCCACCGCCTCGATCAGGATTTCTTTTTTGATCCCTTTTTCTCTTTCAATCTGTTCAAGTATTGCTATCAATTCCTGACTCATATTAACTCTCCATTTTTAAACAAACCAATTCAGATGATCTGTTTTGCTTTGTTGATTTTTCCTAAAGGCAATTCCAATAAATTCCCGCCTGTTTCAATAAATATGGCCTCGTCTTCCACTTTACTTATAATGCCGTCCCATTCAAGTTTTCCGCAGACCAATTCGCTTAAGAAAACTTTTATTTTCCTGCCCCTGCAGCGCATAAAATCAAACTTGCCTGCCAACGGCCTGTCCAGGCCGGGGGAAGAAATTTCCAGGGTATAACCCCCTTCAATTATGTTCTCGCTATCCAGGATCGAACCGATTTGGCTGTTTAATCCCGCGCATTCGCCAAGGCTGATATTGCCAAGCGGCGTATCAACCAATATCCTTAAAAAAATATCCCTTCCTTCATAGCGGTAAGCAAGATCCACTAAAAGATACCCCCGGCTTTCCAGGAAACCGCCGATCAGCGACCTTAATTTTTCGATTATTTCGTTTCTATCCACTAATACTGCCTTTTAGTTTATTCAAGATCATTTCTTCTGTTCCGGTGATCTTCTCATTATTGCTCCGGCATTTTAATTCAATCGTATTATTCTTAAGGTAATCCTTGCCTATGATAAGCTGATAAGTTATACCCAATAAATCGGCATCTTTAAACTTCACGCCCGCTCTCTCATCACGGTCATCAAAAAGCACATCAATAGAATCACCTTCGAGTTCCTCGTAGATCTGGGCTGCTTTTTGTTTAATCGCCCCATCCCCGGAATCCAGAGAAATAATGACCGCCTTATAAGGGCTTATTTCTTTCGGCCAGACGATCCCTGAATCATCGCGGTTCTGCTCAATGATAGCTGAAACCAGGCGCGATACGCCTATGCCGTAGCAACCCATGATTATCGGAAGCAGCTTGCCTGATTCATTGACAAAATTAGCCCCGAGCATGGAGGTATATTTGGTACCTAATTGAAAAATGTGCCCGACTTCCAGGGTATTTATCTTTTCCATCTGCGTGCCGCATTTGGTACATTTTTCTTCTTTATCTTTATATCCTAATGCATGTTTACAGGCCGGGCACAATAAAACTATGTCTTCTCCTTCGGAAGCAGGGACCATGAATTCATGGGAAACGCTTCCCCCCATAACGCCGGAATCTGCTTCCGTAACTAAAAAGTCCAGGCCGCATCTTTTAAAAATCTTTAAGTATGCTTTGCGCATCGCTTCGTAGTTTATTTTTAACCCGGCTTCATCCCTATCAAAACTATAAGCATCTTTCATGATGAATTCGCAGCCTCTTACCAGGCCAAAACGCGGCCGGATCTCGTCACGGAATTTAGTTTGGATCTGATAGAGTATGAGCGGTAACTGTTTATAGCTTGAGATGTAGCCCTTGACTAAATCAGTGATGACTTCTTCGTGGGTCGGGCCTAGACAAACATGCCTTCCGCGCCTATCCGTAAATTTAATCATCACCTCGCCTAAAATCTCGTCGCGCCCTGTCTTAAGCCATAATTCTTTTGGCTGCAGCGCAGGCAGCAATAATTCTGCGGCGCCCGCAGCATTCATTTCGTCTCGGATAATCTTTTCGATATTATTCAATACTCTTAATCCGAGGGGAAGATATGAATAAACCCCTGCCATAAGCATACGGATAAGCCCCGCACGCAGCATCAATTGATGGCTTGCTGATTCAGCTTCCTGCGGATTCTCTTTTAACGTCGGAATGAATGTCTTGGTCCAAAACATACCTCAGTCCTTTTTAAATATTCCCTGCGGCAATTCAATGCCTGCTTTTTTAAATACCGGCAAACTTAACGGGATAACGCCTGTTGAATTCCATCTTCCCTTTGCTTTGCCGTCGGCATCAAGCCCTTCAAAATCATAGACAAAAAGATCCTCTAGGATTGCCCTGCCTTCTTTTAAGCCGTTTATCTGCGTGATATGGGTAATTTTACGCGAGCCGTCTGATAACTGCTCCTGCTGGACAATCAAATTTACCGCTGCGGCGATCTGACGGTGTATTGCTTCCATGCTGATGGGTAAACCTGATGTCAAGATCATTGTCTCTATACGGTAAATCACATCCATCGGTGAATTGGCATGTAATACTACCAATGAGCCGTGGTGGCCGGAACAGATCGCCTGAAGCATGTCTATTGCCTCAGAGCCCCTTATTTCACCTAAAATAATTCTGTCCGGGCGCATACGCAAGGAATTCTTGAATAAGTCCCTGATAGACACCTCGCCTCTGCCTTCAATATTGGAATGCCTTGATTCAAGCCGGACAACATGCTCCTGGCTTAGATGCAGCTCTGCCGTATCTTCAATAGTAATAATTCTTTCTTCATCGTCAATATAGGTAGAAAGGACATTCAGGGTTGTGGTCTTGCCTGCTCCGGTTGCGCCGGAAAAAATGATATTGAGTTTGGCCTTTATTGCTGCAACCAGAAAATCGCTCATCCTTTTATCCATCGTGCCCAAATTTACCAGGTCATCGGCGCTCTTTATTTCTTTT
>VGKM01000039.1 GCA_016867005.1 Candidatus Omnitrophota bacterium
GAATCCCTCTAGTTTTAACCGGGTAATCTGTTCAGATGGCGCCAGTATTAAGGGTTATTTTGTAAAGAGAGACCGTAGTACTTGGGCTTTAGTCAGAAGCGCAGGCGGCGGCGTATTAGGCATTGCGATGGAATTGATTGAACGCGCGCGCGAGCCTGCTGAAGGAAAAGAATTTAAAGGGATGGAGAACACTGAAATTGAGACTAAAATCATAGATTTTGAATTCGTTTCTCAGGAGAATTTAATGATTTCTAATCGAGCCATTCCCTGTAAGGTTTATATGATGCAGACTATAGCCAAGGAGATGATTTCACCGAAAGAAAATTCTCCGCGCGCTACTTGTATAGTAGAGGAAAGAAAAACGGTCTGGATTTCCGATGAAGTACCGTTTGGCCTTGTAAAAAGCCAAGGTAAAAGGGTAGTCAATATGGAAGTGCCGGGCATGGGTTTTATCAATATCGGGCAGGATTTGTTGGAGAATTGCGAGGCCGTAGAATTCAATTATTAGAGGTTAATATTATAATGGCAAAACAAATAAAATATTTGAAATCTGTATCGATTATTATTCTTATGTTGTTTCTCTCTGGCTGCAGTGCGATTTTCCCGGGTTATATGGGTGGCCGCGATTGGAAAAATTATAAGTGTTATACCGAGCAGGTAAGCGCGATTAATGACTTAAAAGACAAGGATTGGTTTGTCAGATTGACTGCCACAGGCAGCTTGGGCGTGTTAGGTGGAGAAGAGGCTATTGAACCATTGAGCAACCTAACTAGTGACCCTAATTTCTATGTACGCAAAGAAGCTGTAAAATCTTTAGATAAGACATTTTTGCGTACAAGGAGCCAAAAGGCATTAGCGGGGGTTACTAATTATCTGGGTGATGTTGCCTTGCCTATCGGAGAAAATGAAACTGTGGATAGCGTAGCAGAAGGTTCTTTGTTAAGATACGCTAAAGATGCGGTTTCTTCTTTAATTTCTGCAGCATTAAACGGTAAAAACCCAAAGATTAAGACGCGGGCAATGGAAATTTTGATAAAAATAAGTGATTCCCGCTCAGTAGAGCCATTTATATCACTGCTGCAGGATAAGGATTCTAACATCCGTATGCTGGCAATAAATGCATTGGGGACCTTGGAGGACAAAAGAGCAACTGAGCCGCTTTTAGCCCTGACTAAGGATAAAAAATGGGGTGGTTTAGCTATCGGGGCTTTGGCTAGAATTAAAGATGAAAAATCCGTTGAGCCGCTGATCTTGCTTTTAAAAGAGAAAAAACCGGATTTCCGTGATAGCGCGGCGCGCGCTTTAGGCCGGATAAAAGATAAAAGGGCAGTTGAGCCGCTTGTCGCTTTATTAAACGATAAAACTTTAGGTGTTTCTGTGATTGTTGCTTTAGGTGAGCTTAAGGATACAAGGGCAGTTGAACCTCTTGTCCCGTTATTAAATAGGAAAAATAAAGTAATGACTGTGTGGTGGGTGGCTTGGGCCTTGGGTGAGATCAAGGATCCTCGTGCAGCAAAGCCCTTGGTGGATGTACTTGTAGATGAAAGAGTAGAAAAAACAGAAATATTATCTTACGGCAATCCGGATAAAGTATGGATAGCTACCCAGAGCATTCCTAGGCAAGTAGATGAAGCTCTGGTAAAAATCGGAGAACCCGCGGTTAGCTGTCTTGAAGAAGTAACAAAGGGTAGAAATGCCAGGATCAGGCTACGCGCATCCCGTATCTTGGAAAAAATAAGAGGCACCAGTCCCCAAAGCGATAAAAGGCCGCAAGCAACAAGAGAACCGTATTTTGAAGATATCGCAGAGGGCAAAGAATGTGAAAAGAGGGGAATAGATTATGTTGTTGAGGGTAAATTTGAAGAGGCGAAAAAGGAATTTGAAAAAGCATTGGATTATGGGTATACGCAATCGTTATCAAGTTATGAACTCGATACGTTAAATAAGACAATCCATCCCCTATTAACAAAAGAAGATATAATTGCGGTGACGGCCAGCACGCAGCAGTCTTTTAGAATTATGGAGAAAAATCTTAATGAAGAGATTGCCAGATATAGTAAGTTGATAACAGAGAACCCTGGTTCTTTCAGGAATTATCTTTCCCGCGCTAATGTGTATTTTCACAACGATCAGTATGAACAGGCTATATCCGATTATGGTAAAGTAATTCAGCTAAACTCCGGCTCTACGGAAATTTATCTCAAGCGCGGGGATGCTTATTTTAGGGACGGTCAATATGACCGGGCGATAGCTGATTACAGCGAAGCGATAAAACTCTACCCTGATTTTGCAGAAAGCCGTCTTAAAAGAGGCGATGCCTATTTTAGGCAAGGTCGGTATGAGCAGGCTATTAATAATTATACTGAAGCCATACAATTAAACCGTACCCTTACCAATGCTTATCTTAACCGCGGCAATGCTTATTTTAAGCTCAGCCAATATGAGCAGGCGATCTCCGATTACGAGAGCGCGGCAACTTGGGCGCCGCCTGGATTATTTATGCCTTATTTCAACCGGGCGTTGGTTTATGCGAAAATCGGTTCTTTGGAACAGGCAAGGCAGAGTTATGAGATTTTTCTCGGCGAGGCGTCGGCCTCAACAGCTAATTTTTACTTGCAGCAGGCAAGGCAGAGGATAACGGAGCTTAAAGGCAATGACGAATAAGGTCAGGAGACAGATATGCGTGCAAGGGCTATAAATATCTTGTATTCCAAATAGAGAGTTAAAAACGGAGAAGGATGAGTGAAGCAATCAGGATTGGTCAGTACGGTTAAGAAAGCGGTTTATTGCTGCCTGGTCGTTATTTTACTTTCCGGATGCGCTGTTTCCGAATATGCCAAATATTACTATTCCGGGCCTAAGGATACAGCATCTCTTATTGAAGATTCAAAAAATAAGAATCATTTGATTAGATCCAGTGCGGTTATCGATCTGGGGCAGTGTAAAGAAGAAGCAATCGGTCCTTTGATTGAGGCTTCCTATGATTCTCATCCGAGGGTGCGTGAGCTTGCTTTTCTTTCTTTAGCCATGGTGTATACACGCACCAAAGACAGGCGCGCAGCGGAAAGGATAATTGAGGCAGCAAAAAATAAAGATAAATCTCCGTCTGTGCGCGTAGCATTAATTTCATCTCTATGCCAAGTTAAAGAAATATCTCCGGACGAAGCGATAAATATTATTATCGGGTATTTGGGAGATGAAGAAACAGTACCCTTTTCTGATTATAGCGTAAACAAAATGGCGGTAGATTCTTTATTGAGAATGGGGGCAGGGCCAGTCCCTCATCTTATATCTTCCTTGGAAAGCAATCCTGGCCCTAAAATTAAAGTTAAAATCGTTTTGGTTTTAGCAAAGATAAGAGACCTCCGCGCAATAGAGCCGTTGGTTGTTGTTTTAAAAGATAATGACCCCCTTGTTCGTAACGCAGCGGTAGAGGCACTGGGAGAGTTAGAAGATAAAAGGGCTACCGGTTCGCTTTTAGCCCTGGTTAGAGATAAAGAATCATCAGTTTTAGCTATCGGGTCCTTGGGTAAAATCAAGGATGAAAAATCCGTAGAGCCGCTGATTTTGTTGTTGCAAGAGAAAGACCCAAATATCCGTAATGCCGCCGTAAAGGCCTTAGGAGAAATAAAAGATAAGAGGGCAGTTGAGCCTTTGATTGCTTTGCTAAAAGACAAAAAGTCGGATACTTTTGTTATCGAAGCTTTAGGCACAATTAAGGATAAGAGAGCTGCAGAGTATTTGATCCAGCTTTTAAACAAGAAAAATGAGGAACTGGTGGTTGCCTGGTCTGCTTGGGCATTAGGCGAGATTAATGATCCGGCTGCAGCCAAGCCTTTAGTTGATATTTTATCGGACGAAAGGGGCTATACCGTAGTAATTAAGCCCTGGGATCTTGGGGAAAGCGAGATTGAATGGAAAATTTCCATTCCTCTGAATGTAGATGATGCATTGGTTAAAATCGGGGCACCGGCAGTAGGGTATCTTAAAGAAGCGCAAAGCTCTAAGAATAATAATGTACGCAAGCGCGCTACGGAAATCTTGCGTCGGATAGAAGCTGCATCAGGGGTTAAAAACAGGCCTTTCCCCAAAAAAATTTCCAGCAGGGAAAATAGTATCGGCGCGATTAAGGAATATAGCATTTTAAAAGGCCATACAGCCCCTGTTTTTTCGCTTGTATTTTCGCCTGACGGAAGATACCTGATAAGCGGCAGCCGCGATAATACGATTAGAATTTGGGATACTGAAAATTTTAAAGAAGTTAAGCGTTTAACCGGCCATAAGCGCGAAGTTTCCTGTCTTGCCTTAAGCCCCGACGGAAAATACCTGGCCAGCGCCAGCTATGACCTTACGGTCAAAATTTGGGAAATGGGTAATTTCAGGGAGCTCCAGACATTAAAAGATTACGGCGATTGGGTTTTTTCCCTTGCCTTCAGCCCGGATGGAAAATATCTGGCTAGCGGTTGCCAGGATAATACGGTGAAGATCTGGGATACGAGGAGTTTTACATTATTTAAGGCCCTTTCCGAAGAGGGAAAAAGTATTTTTTCCGTCGCCTTCAGCCCCGATAGCCGGTATTTAGCTGCTGTTACAGGTGACCAGGAGCACAATGATATTAAAATATGGGAAAGCGGGAATTTCAAATTAGTAGAAAATATTGAGGGTAACGACAGCCTTTGTGCGGGGCTTGCCTTTAGCCCCGACGGTAAATATCTCGTAAGCAACAACAAAGATAATATGATAAAATTCTGGCAGGTAGCCGGTTTTAAAGATTTCAGGGATATAGATACAGGCGGCCATGTTTATTGTTTTGCCTTTAGCGCCAACGGCCGTTATCTGGCCAGCACGGGGTTTGACCGTACAATAAAGATATGGTCCTTGGATAATTTTGAGAATATAAAGACGCCAGGCGGAGGAGAAAACATTTTTAATTCGCCTCCCGTAATGACGCTTGTTTTCAGCCCCGACGATAAATTCCTGGCCGGCGGAGCAATAGACAATACGATTAAGATATGGAGAACGGATGAAGAAAGGTAAATTCATTACATTCGAAGGGCCGGAGGGGTGCGGAAAGAGCACGCAGTCAAAACTCCTCTATCAATATCTAAAAAGCAAAGGCAAAAAAGTAATTTATCTGCGCGAGCCCGGAGGCGTACGAACAAGCGAGAAGATAAGAAAGCTTTTATTGGATCCGCAAAGCAATATTTCGCCTGAAGCAGAGACCTTGCTTTATATGGCGGCAAGAGCTGAAGTTGTTCGTCAGATCATCAAGCCTGCTCTGGATGTGGGTAAAATTGTAGTTTGCGACAGGTTCCTTGATTCAACTGTAGCTTATCAGGGCTTTGGTTTAGGAATCAATATAAACGCAATCAGGTCCATCGGCAGTTTTGCAACCTGCGGTATAAAACCGGACATGACTATTCTTCTTGACCTTCCGGTGAAAAAGGGCCTTAAGCACCGGGAATTTATTGAGGACCGGATTGAGAGAAGGCCGCTTTCTTATCATATGCGGGTAAGAAGAGGTTATCTTGCGATCGCAAGGCAGGAGCCAAAAAGGGTAAAAATCGTAAAATTAGACGGGGATATTGCTGTTACACAGGATAAAATCAGAAAACTATGCCGTTCGATACTATAAAGGGGCAGGATAAGGCCATTCTTTCGCTTAAAAATTTTATCAGCCAGTCGTGCATTGCGTCAAGTTATCTCTTTACCGGGCCTGAATCAATAGGAAAGAAATTTACTGCAATTACCCTGGCTAAGGCATTATCATGCCAGAAAAATAATTCGGATGCCTGCGGCATATGCGCATCATGCTTAAGGATGGAGAAAAACGAACATCCTGACCTGCATATTATCGAAGGGGAAGCCATAAAGATAGAGGATATCCGCGCGTTAAAAAAAGAAATTGCCCTTAAACCTTATGAGGCAAAATTCAAATTTTTCATCATCGACGATGCCCATAATATGACTGCCGAGGCAAGCAATGCGTTGCTTAAAGTTTTGGAAGAGCCGCCCGGATTAAGCATAATAATTTTAATCAGTTCAAAACCGGCAATGCTTTTTAAAACAATAATTTCCCGCTGCCGGGTTATAAAATTCTCTCTTTTGCCGAGAAGCCAGCTTAAAGAAATTTTAGAGCGCGACTACGCTTTAAAGGAAAATTTTGCCCGTTTCTTGAGTTATTTTTCGGAAGGGCGGCTGGGTTTTGCCATAAAGATCAAGGATACCGAAATACTTAAAGACAAGAACAGGATTATTGATAATTTTCTCGGGCAGGCCAAACAGCCGGGTATTAATTACGAAGATTATACTAAACCTGAAATAAAAACGGCTTTAAACCTGATAGCTGTCTGGTTCAGGGATATTTATTTCTTCAAGAGCGGCATTGGGGCAGAAGAGATTGTCAATTCCGACCGTATCAGCGATATCAGTAAACAGGCGGATAATTATACGTTCCCGGAGCTGGATAAGGTTTTTAAGGCAATCTCCGATGCCTTGTTGTATTTGGACCAGAATGTCAATACTAAATTACTTTTGTCTAATCTTCTATTTGCTTTGAAAGGATAAATTTTCTATGGCTAAAACCTTCTTGCGTTTAAGGGACTCAGGTTCCGTGTATTTCTGCGATAGTGCCTCCGAGCTGGGGGCCAAGGAATCCAGTTATATAATTGTTGAGCATGACCGCGGGCTTGATTATGCGCAGGTTGTTTCGCCAACGGACGCTGCCCCGGAGAATATTTCAAAAGAGCCGATAAAAAGGATCGTGCGTATTGCAACTGAGGCGGACATAAAACAAATCGGGGAGAACCGTCAGAAGGCAAAAGAAGCATTTAATTCCTGCGCAAAAAAGATCACCGAGCATAAGCTTGATATGAAGCTGGTGCAGGCGGAGTACTCTTTTGACCGCACCAAGATCATATTTTATTTTACGGCTTCAGGAAGGGTGGACTTCAGGGAGCTTGTTAAGGACCTGGCAAAGATATTTAAGGCGAGGATCGAACTTCGCCAGATCGGCGTCCGTGATGAGGCGCGCCTTTTCGGCGGGTTTGGCTCCTGCGGCAGGGAACTTTGCTGTAAGAAATTTTTAAAGGACTTTGAGCCGGTCACTATAAAGATGGCCAAAGAAGAGGGTTTGCCGTTAAACCCTCCGAAAATTTCCGGGTTATGCGGCCGCCTGATGTGCTGTTTAAATTTTGAGTACGAAACTTATAAGATACTTTCTAAGGGGCTGCCGCACGAAGGAGAAAAGATAACCACAGAAAAAGGCAAGGGCAAGGTCATCGGCGTTAACGTTTTTAAACGCACCGCTACCGTAGAATTGGAAGAAGGCGGTTATTTTGAACTTCACTATAAATAATGGAAAAGAATAAATTTTACATTACAACCCCGCTTTATTATGTCAATGCATCCCCGCATATCGGGCATTCATATACTACGATTGCCGCGGATTGCCTGAGCCGTTTCATGCGTGCGCAACTGGGCAAGGACAATGTGTTCTTTCTTACCGGAACTGATGAGCATGGCCAGAAAGTGCAGAAGGCAGCGGACGCAGGAGGTATGAGCCCGCAGGAATTCGCCGATCAAACAGTCAGCCATTTTAAATCGCTTTGGGAGAAATTGGGTATCTCCTACGATTATTTTATCCGCACGACGGACAAAAAACATGTGGATTTTGTCAGCCGTGTCCTTGAGATCGTATATGAAAAAGGCGATATCTACGAGGATGAATACGAGGGGCTGTATTGCACTCCTTGCGAGGCGTTCTGGACGAAAATGCAGGCAGGGGATTCTTTGTGCCCTGATTGCAAGCGTCCGGTTGAGCTGATCAAAGAGAAAAATTATTTCTTTAAGCTTGCAAAATACCAGGATTGGCTCATTGATCATATAAAGAAGAATCCTGAATTTATCAAGCCGGAAATAAGGCGCAATGAAGTTTTAAGTTTCCTCTCGCTTAATAAGCTTGACGACCTCTGTATCTCCCGCCCGAAAGAACGGCTCGGCTGGGGCATACCTTTGCCTTTTAGCTCTGGGCATGTGACTTATGTATGGTTTGATGCGCTTGTCAATTATATCAGCGCAGTCGGGGATTTTAATAACAAGGGGGAATATAGTTCCCGCTGGTGGCCGGCAGATGTGCAGCTGATCGGTAAAGATATCCTGCGCCAGCATGCTGTTTACTGGCCGATAATGTTAAAGGCGCTTGGCGTCGAGCTTCCTAAAACTATCTTCGCCCATGGCTGGTGGATGTTGGGTGATTCCAAGATGTCAAAATCCCGGGGTAATGTGGTTAATCCTCTTGATATGGCGGAGAAATACGGCATTGATACGTACAGGTATTTTTTATTGCGCGATGTGCCTTTTGGATTAGACGGGAATTTTTCCGAAGAGGCGATCATCAAGCGTTATAATAGCGACTTGGCCAATGACCTGGGGAACCTGGTTTACCGGACGCTTACGATGATTGAGAAGTATTATCAGGGAAAAATCCCCGAACCAGGGCCTCGGGATGAAAAAACTAAAGAAATATATAATAAAATAGCGTCATTACCGGAAAAGATTAAAATAGCACTCGCCGATTATAATTTCGGCCTTGCGCTTGAAGAGATTTGGGCTTTGATCAATCTGGCAAATAAGCATGTTGAGGAAACTAAGCCGTGGAATCTGGCCAAAGAAAACAGGGCTGGGGAGCTGCAGAGTTTTATCCGGCTTTTGGCCGATGTGATAAAAAAAGTCAGCGAAGTGCTCTATCCTTTTATGCCTGATACTGCAGAGGCGATAAAAGCGCAGTTTGGCGAAACAGAGATAAAAAAAGGCAAACCTTTATTCCCCCGTATAGAAACCTGAAGCATATGTTAATAGACACCCATTGCCACATAGATTTTCCCGAATACAACCAAGACAGGGGCGAGGTTATATCCCGCGCCAAAGACAACGGCATTGAATATATTATTAATATCGGTTCCAGCTTAGAAAATTCAGCTGCTTCGGTTGAACTGGCGAAGAATCATGCTTGTGTTTATGCTGCGGTAGGCGTTCATCCTCATGATGCGGACAGATTTGATCCGGACGGATTAGAAAAACTTGAAACTCTGGCAAGGCATGATAAAGTGGTGGCGATCGGAGAAATAGGCCTGGACTATTTTAAAAATTTTTCCAAGGCAGAAAACCAAAAGCCGCTGTTTAAGAAATTGATCGGGCTTAGCAAAGATCTCGGCCTGCCTTTAGTCATACATAGCCGGCAAGCCGAAGAAGATATCCTGAAGATACTCAAAGAAGAAGAAATAACCAGGGCAGTCGTGCATTGTTTTTCAGGAGGAGAAAACTTTTTAAAAGATTGCCTGGATATGGGTTTTTTTATTTCGTTTACCTGTAATATTACATACAAGAAAGCAGATACTATAAGAAGGGCCGCGGAATTAGCGCCGCTGGAGCGGATTCTTCTGGAAACCGACGCGCCGTATTTATCGCCTGAAGGCATGAGGGGCAAGAGGAATGAGCCGGTAAACGTAAGATTTGTTGCGGAAAAAATCGCTGAATTAAAAATGATAAGCTCTGAAGAAGTAGCCAGAGTTACAACCGAGAATGCAAAAAATTTCTTTAAGCTGAAATGACTTCAAAGGTCTCGTTAGTCAAATGCGGAAGCTACGACCCCGGGCTTGTGTATGCTTCTGTAAGAAAA
>VGKM01000040.1 GCA_016867005.1 Candidatus Omnitrophota bacterium
CCGGTAATAGGCGTATCTTCCCTGGATATCATTGCTTTAAATGCACAGGGGCAGAGGTTTAATTCGGTCTATCCTGTGCTTGATGCAAAAAGAGGATTGATTTTTTGCTCGGCATACAAGATAAAGGCAGGTAATTTATCCAGGGAGATGCCGTATATGCTTTTAAAACCGGGAGATTTTATCAAAAAGATCAATCCGGATAGCGCAGTCCTTGGAGACGCATTGGATATTCACAAAACTGAATTTGTAGATTGCTCAAGGCACCCTTTTATTATGCATAAAGATTACTGGTATCCTGCGGGGCGCAATATCATAAAACTGGCGCTGGAAAAGTTAAAAAGAAAAGAGCAAAGCAATTGTTTTGATATAGAGCCGGTCTATTTATATCCCGACGATTGCCAGGTAAAACCTAAATCATGAAAAATCACATAGGATACAGGCCCACCTGGGCCGAGATCAATCTGGGCAACCTTTCAGCAAACTTCAGGCAGGTAAAAAACATTCTGCCGGAAAAAGTAAAGATGATGGTCTGCGTAAAAGCCGATGCCTACGGCCACGGATTGCTCCCTGTAGCGAAACGGCTGGAACAGGAAGGCGCCGATTATTTGAGTGTTGCATCCATTGATGAAGGGATCACTTTGCGGAAGAACGGGATAAAACTGCCCATTCTTGTTTTAGGCATTATCCTGGCCAAGGATGCCGCTATGTTGTTAGAATATAATTTAGCTCAGACTGTCTGCACCATGGGCCTTGCCGAAGCAATAAATAAAATAGCCAAAAAAAATAAGTTAAAAGCCGCCGTGCACATAAAGGTTGATACGGGCATGGGTAGGTTAGGCGTTCTTTATAAAGACGCCCCGGGTTTTGTTAAAGAAGTAAAAAAGCTGAAATCGCTGAATATTGAAGGGGTCTTTACCCACTTATCGCTTGCCGATATAAACAGGGATTTTACTTTGCATCAGATTAAGCTGTTTAACGGTGTTGTCAGAAAATTAGAAAAAATGAATTTCCGCATTCCCCTGGTGCATGCCGCCAATAGCCTCGGGACGATTAATTATAAAGAAAGCCACTTTAATATGGTAAGGCCGGGGCTTGTGATATACGGATTATACCCGGAGGATATCGTTACAATCGGGCTTTTGCCTGTATTGAGTTTAAAAACTAAAATCGTATATTTTAAACGTGTGCCTGCCGGATACGGGATAAGTTACGGCTATACCTATATGGCAAAGAAAGAAACGACGATTGTGAACCTTCCTATCGGCTACGGCGACGGTTATCCGCGTAATTTGTCAAACCTCGGCCCTGTTCTGATCCGGGGGAGGCGTTTTAAGATATCCGGAAGGGTATGCATGGACCAGATCATGGTGGATGTCGGGGATATGCCCGTTGAAGTCGGAGATGAGGTTATCTTAATCGGCTCACAGGGAAAAAATAAGATCTCATCAGAAGAGCTCGCCGCTTTATCCGCTACGATACCCTACGAAATAGTCTGCGGCCTGGGAAGCCGCATCCCGCGAATATATGTCTAGCTTTCTTAACCTCGTAGGTTTAGATGTATTTTTTAGCATTCTTAACCTACGAGGTTAGGATGTATGATAGGAAATATCAGGAAATCAACGCAGTTTTGAAATAAGATAAAAGCTGGTGATTAAAGCAATAATATGGCTGGAAGAGGCGGCAACCACCGGAGGAAGAAAGCCGGATTTGCCGAGAGCTACGCAGAAAGCAGTAAGGACGTAATAGAGGAACCCCGCCAAAATTGAGAGCCCCAGGCTTGACAGGCCCGCAGCGCGTTTCTTCATTTTAAAAGCAAACGGAATGCCCAGAAGTATTATTATCAGGTTCGTAAAAGGCGAAGTTATCCTTTGATAGAAGTCGACTTTAAGGTTCCTGATGACTCCGGTTGCGCCGCTTTTAGACAGTTTCCAGATATAATCTTCAAGCTGGGAGAGATTCATAAAATCAGGGCTTTGCTTCTGGTTCAAAAATTCGCGCGGCGACTCCGGAATATCCATAATTTCCTCATTCAAGAATATCGGCTCGTTTTTAATCTGCCCGTTTAGGTCAAATTCATAAGTGATGCATTGGTAGAACGTCCAAATCCCGTCGCTGTAAACCCCCTTGTTTGCAACTATTTTTTTGGTCAGGTTCTGGTGAGCGTCATGCTGGAGTATGACAATGCCTTCCATAGTGTGTTCCTTCAAAGAAAATGAATTGACAAAAATAAGGCGGTTCCTGAGGCCGTAAATTGCCAGGTTATTGATTATGCCGAGTGTTTTTTCTTTGGCCTTATCAAGATTGTGCTCGATCTTTTCTTTGTAGTGGATGTTTTCGTTCATTGCCTTCGGAAGGACCATGTTGTTTACCCAAAATGTAAAACAGGCAGTGACCAGGCCAAAGATAACGGCAGTTTTTGCGATTTGCAGGACGCTAAGGCCGCTGGCGCGCATGGCAATAATTTCATTGCCCTGGCTCAATTTCCCGAAAGTATAAAGCGTGGCAATCAGGCCGGCAAAAGGGGAAACCTGCAGGTATATGACAGGCAGGTTTGTCAGGTAAAAACGCACCAGGATCTCTATGCTGACTTTTAATTTTAAGATATCTTCCAGGCGCGACAGGACGTCTATGATCACATAAAGGAACATGAAAACAAAAAGGCAGGTGAAGAAAAGCCCCAGTATGGATTTAATGATATAGCGGTCTAAGATGCGCATAGTTTGAGGGTGAGGATCACGCCGATAGCTCCCAGGATGATATTCGGCAGCCACATGGCCAGCGTCGGATCAAGATAACCCTGGAGCGCAAGTGTTTCCGCGCCAATTAAGAGCAGGTAAAATGCGCCGACAATTAAAAATGCCAGGCCGAAGTTTACCGATTTCTCCCGCCTGCGTGTAATAATGGCAAGGGGCGAACCCAGGAGTATAAAGATAAGGCAGGAAAAGGCAAGCGTCAGTTTCATATTTATCTCGGTTATCAAAGGTTTTGGGTCAACGCCTTCTTTTTTTAGTTTTTCTGCCGCGGTAAAAAGCTCCTGTATCGTCATGTCTTTGGGTTTTTTCTCAATTTTATCTTTTTTCTGCGCTTGCGCAAGGTCAAGCCCCATAAAGTATGTCTTAAAATTAAGTTTATAAAAACTGGTCGGGTTTTCCGGGTCCGGCTCATCGGAAGTGCCGTCGATCAGCTTAAGCTTGACCATGCTTTTTTCGGGTATTGCGATAAATTCTCCGCGCTTTGCTACAATGGTGCGGGTAGGCTTTCCTTCCTTCGGCTCGTAAATGCGCACATTATAAAGCTTATTGTCTTCTATGCGGTAAATAAAAAGGATATATTTCTGAAAAGAATTGATAAAGACCCCCGGCTCAAGCGCCGCAGTCGGGTTTTTGATGCCGACTTCAAAGAGGGTCTTCCTGGATGCAAAATGCGCATAAGGGATGATACGGTCATTAAAAACCACAAGCAATAAGCTTAAGACCAGCCCGAATACAAGCTGAGGGATGATCAGCCGGAAAATATTGATGCCGCTTGCCCTGATCGCAATGATTTCGTTATCGCTTGAAAGCCGCCCCAGGGAAAGGAGTGTTGCGGTAAGGGCTGATATCGGCAATGTATAGGTCAATAGATAAGGGACCATCAGAAGGAAGAGCTTTGTTACGGTAAAAATATCCACTCCCTTATTGACAACGAGATTGACAATCTTAAAGAGGTTGCCGATAAGCATTATAAAAGTCAAGACGCCTAATGCCAGAAACAGCGGCGCGATAAATTCCTTTAAAAAATAATTTCTGAGTATTCGCATTTGTTTAATTCGCCAATGTTATTGCAAAAACGATATTTGCCCCGGATTCTTTCAGCGTTTTTGCCGCTTCTGATAGCGTTGCGCCGGTAGTCAGCACATCGTCAACCAGAAGGATATTTTTGCCTGTTATAGAAGCCCTGTTTTTTACCGCAAAGGCCCCTTTGATATTGTTCCGGCGTTCGGGGACGCTTAGCTCTGTCTGTGACTTGAAGAATTTCTCGCGGACAAGGCAGTCAAAAAGCGTGATCTTACCGAATTCAGCAGATAACAGATTTGCCAAAATTCCGGCCTGATTGAATTCCCGCTCTCTTAACCGTGTTTTGTGTAAAGGGATAGGAATAATAAGATCAGCGTAGCAGGCCGGCAGATTGTATTCTCTTACGAATTCTGCCATCAAAAGGCCTAAAACGTTTCCTAAATGGTCCTTTTGTTTATACTTGAACTTATGGATCAATTCTTTAAGTACACCCTCATAAAGGCAAGGGCTGAAGGCTCTGTCAAAATGAAACCTGCTTTTGGCGCAGGCGCCGCAAATATTTTTAAAGGCCGATTTTTTGTCCAGGTGCCTGCCGCAGCTTGCGCAGAACGGAGGCAGGTTAGGTTTTATTTTCATCCAGCAATCAAGGCATACCAGGCCTTTGATTGCTGGATGTCCGCTGCCTTTTAGCCATTGCCCGCAAGCAAGGCATTTTTTTGGATATAAAATATCCACTAAGCCGTTAAATAAGTGACTTAGCATCCTAATATAATAACAACTAAATCAAAATTTGTCAAAAATAATCATTGCTTTAACCTCTTGAAAAACGAGCCATTTGTGCTATATTAAGCCGTAAGGAGCGTTTATGGCAAAAAAAGTCCTGATTGTTGAAGATGAAGTTGATATTTGCAGGATCCTGAGCCTCCGTTTTCAGAAAAAAGGGTTTGAGGTATTGGTTGCAAATAACGGGGAAGAAGGTTTTAACAAGGCAAAACAGGAAAAACCAGACATCATAATCCTCGACCTTATGCTGCCGAAACTGCCCGGGGAAGAGGTCTGCAAAAAGATACGCAGCGACGAAGAGATTGCTGAAACGCCGATTATCATGCTGACGGCAAAAGCTACGGACGTAGACAGAATTGTCGGAAAAGTCATCGGGGCCAATGCCTATTTATATAAGCCCTTTGATGCAAAACAACTTTTAGAAGAAGTAGATAAATTATTGGAAGGGAAATGACCCTGTGCAGGAAGATACATCTGGCTTAAAATCGCAGTTATTTGCTTTATTAAAAAAAGATGCTTTAAGAACCGGAAAGTTTGTCTTGTCTTCCGGCAAGGAAAGCAATTATTATCTCGACGGGAGGATCATTACGCTTACGCCTGAGGGCGCATACCTTACCGCCAGCATTATTTTAAACTCGATTAAAAACGCAAATATTGACGCGGTAGGAGGGCCGACTTTAGGCGCAGACCCTATTACCGGCGCAGTCGCGGCACTGAGCCATATTAACAAGATCCCTTTAAAGACATTCATTGTCAGGAAAGCTGCTAAGGCCCACGGTATGCAGCGTCAGATAGAGGGGCCGCAGTTAGCTAAAAACAGCCGCGTGGTTTTAGTCGATGATGTGGCTACTACCGGTAAGGCCATTATCGAGGCAAAACACGCATTAGATGATATCGGCGTAATCGTTGACCGGGCGATCGTTATTGTCGACAGGTGCGAAGGCGCCATGGAAAACTTAAAGAATGAAGGCATCAAACTTGAACCGATTTTTCTGATCCGTGATTTCGGCCTTTAATGACTGCCAAAAAGATTATTATTATCGGCGCAGGCCCTGCGGGAATGATGGCAGCTATCAGGGCTTCCCAGGTAGGCGCACAGGTAATCTTAATAGATAAAAATTCACGCCCAGGAAGAAAACTTCTCCTAACCGGCAAAGGCCGCTCCAATCTCACCAACGCACTGGAATTGGATTTATTTATTAAACGGATTTTCCACGGAGGGGATTTCTTAAGGGATGCTTTTTCTAAATTCTTTAACCAAGACCTTATCCGTTTTTTTGAAGGAAGAGGCGTGAAATTAAAAACCGAAAGGCAGCTGCGCGTTTTTCCCGAAAACGACAGGTCCGTAAGCATCATCGATACACTGGAGAAAGAGATCAGGGGCCAAAAAACGGAATTTATTTCTAATGTCAGCTGCAAAGATATCATAGTAAAAGACGGCTCGGTAAAAGAAGTATCATTGGATAACGGCACCCTTATTCCGGCGGATTGCGTTATCCTTGCAACAGGGGGTGCATCGTATGCTTTTACCGGTTCAACCGGGGACGGAATAAGTATTGCGCGCAAGCTTGGGCATAGAATAATCCCTTTAAGGCCGGGCCTGGTCCCTTTGGTTACAAAAGAAAAATTCGTCCGGACGCTTGAGGGCCTGGTTTTAAAGAATATAAGGATAAAGTTCTCCTGCGGGAAAGAAAAGATCATTTCTGAAATAGGCGAATTATTATTTACAAAATCAGGGATCTCAGGGCCGCTTGTATTGTCTTTGAGCGGAAAAACCGCAGATTGGCTTTTTGAAAACAAAGAAGTGTTTGCCGAGATTGATTTAAAACCGGCGTTGAGCCAGGCGCAGTTAAATGAGCGCCTTTTAAGGGAATTTAAACTTAATTCCAAAAAAGCTCTGAAGAATGTATTAAAAGAACTTCTGCCGTTAAGTTTCGTAAAATGCTTTTTACTGACGGCAGGGCTTGGCCCGGAAATAAAAGTAAGCCATGTTACGCAGGAGGAGCGGCGCAAAATCATCGCCAATTTAAAGAGTTTCCGCCTTAGTATCGCAGGTACGCTTCCCTTGGAAGAGGCAATGGTTACAAAAGGAGGCGTGTCGTTAAAAGAAATAAACCCGCGCACTATGGGATCGCGCTTGATTAAAGGGCTCTATTTTGCCGGTGAAATAATGGATATTGATGCTGATACCGGAGGATTCAATCTGCAGGCGGCATTTTCAAGCGGCTATCTGGCTGGCGAAAGCGCAGCGCTTAGTTAAATCTGGGACAGGTTAATGAAGATGCGGAAAATATATTTAGCTTCGGCTTCGAAGGCAAGAAAAGAACTGCTTAAGTCATTCGGCTTTAAATTCCGGGTTTTGCCGGTTAAAGTCAAAGAAAAAAGGGCATGTGAGGGGCTTTCTTACCCGGAGCTTGTTAAATTTAATGCCCTGCAAAAAGCAAAAGCCGCATCAAGAAAAATAAAAAGCGGGATCATAATTTCTGCCGATACCATTGTGGTCCAGAGCGGTAAGATTTACGGCAAGCCCAAGGATATTTCAGGCGCGCGAAAGATGTTAAAAAAGATTTCCTCAAAACCGCAGGACCTTTATACCGGCATAGCCGTTATTGATAAAGACAGGAAAAAGACGGATGTAAGCTATGAAAAAACCAGGGTTATGATGGATAAATTAAACGACAAAGATATCTCAAGGTATTTTTCACATACCTCGCCCTTAGGGAAAGCAGGAAGTTTTGACATCCAGGGCAGGGGTGCTTTTTTTATCCGCAGGATAGAGGGCTGTTTTTATAATGTCGTCGGCCTGCCGGTAAGAAAGCTTTACCTGATGCTTAAAAAAATGCAGGCGGGGATTTTTACCGTGCTATTTTGTATCTTTTTGTCCGGATGTATGACCGAATATAACCTGGTGACCAGGGAAGAGGAAACATATATTTACAGTACAGATAAAGAAGTGGCAATGGGCCGTTCTATCGACCAGCAGATAATGGCACAGTATAAAATGGTCAACGACCCATTGGTGCAAAAACGGGTGGAAGATATCGGCAAAAAGATCGCCGCGGTCTGCGACAGGAAAGATATAGATTACCATTTCATGGTCTTGGAAGAAGATGAGATCAATGCCGTGGCTACTCCCGGAGGGTACGTTTATATTTTTAAGGGCCTGGTTGATAAAGTCGGCGATGATGATGAATTGGCAGGCGTTATCGCACATGAAGTCGGCCATATTGTTGCCAGGCACAGCATAAAAAAATTGCAGGCCCAGCAGGGCTATACGTTACTGAGGGTATTGATCGCTGCGGCCCCGCAGTCGGCGAATATGGGCAATGCCGCTGACCTTGCTTTTGCGTCGATAATGACCGGGTACAGCCGGGAAGATGAATTGCTCGCAGACCAACTTGCAGTCCGTTATTCAAAATTAGCAGGCTATGACCCCGAAGGCATGGCTAGATTTTTAAAAAAGCTCGAAGATATTAATAAAAGAAAACCACCGCGGCCCTACAGTTATTTCAGGACTCACCCTTACACGCCTGACAGGCTCAGGGTGGTAAAAGAAGAAATGGGCCATAAGATGAGTTTTAATGATTACATTAACATCGAGCAGAAGCCGCATTAGGTGTTGTTTTTTGCGCCGGGCGCATTATAATAAAAGAGTGATCAATTATAATCAGGAGAAAGCTTTATGAAAAGGATCCTTTTATTTATCCTGCCTATTTTAATAATCGTTGCCCTGGGCTTTACTGTTTTCGGGGTATTACAGGCCCGTTTTATTGAAGAAAGGCTCATGGATGATTTAAAGAGAAAAGCCAAGGCCGTTGACGAGAGTATCGAGCTGTCGGCAAAGTTAATCCTCCTTAGCAATGACCTTAAGTCAGCTAACCGCCTGGTAGAAAGTTTTGAGAAAAGAGAGCGGCTTCAGGGATGCGTGCTTTATGATAAAGAAGGCAATATCCTGGCTATCACCGGCAGGATTTCCGACTGGAAGAATAAAGAAAAGCCCTATCTAAATGATGTCATTGTCTCTAAATCGCCGCGCGGGGCGCTGGAGCAATTCAGGGAATATTCCGTTTATAGTTATATTATACCGGTCAGCGACGATGAAGGGAACCTGCTTGGGATGGTAGAGGTAATTTATGACACGACTTATTTATTTACCATGTTGGCCGATCAATGGAAGAAGATCAGTATTGTCCTTATAACTTTGATCCTTTTGATAGCAGCGACCGCTTTTTTGATCCAGAGGCAGATTTTTGTTTTGCCTGTGCGCCGCCTTACCCAGTGGTTTACCCATTTTCAAAAAGGCGAATTAGACAAATTAAAGCCCTTTGAAGAAAAAGGAGAATTTGGAAAATTGATCAGCGAAGTAGAGCAGGTGGCTTTAGGATTAAGAGTCGCGCGCAGGGTTGTAACTGACGAAGCGCATGTCCGCGTGCAGAAAGACGAATTATGGACAGAGGCAAAATTAAGGGATCTTATCCATGCTAAATTAGGCGATAATGCTTTATTTGTTATTTCTAACAGAGAGCCCTACATGCATTTTATAGATGAGTTTACGGGAGAGTCAGGTTGTGTGCGGCCTGCCAGCGGCGTTGTAACGGCAATTGACCCGATACTGCGTGCCTGCGGAGGGACATGGATCGCCCACGGAAGTTCAGTTGCCGACAGGAAATTTGTTAATTCTAAAAATAAACTCGGGGTCCCTCCCGAAGACAACCGTTATATATTAAAGAGGGTATGGCTGACCAAAGAGGAAGAAGACGGCTATTATTATGGATTTGCAAACGAAGGCCTGTGGCCGCTCTGCCACGTGACCCATACGCGCCCCATTTTCCGCGAAAATGACTGGCTGATGTATAAAGAGGTAAACCAAAAATTTGCCGATAGCATCATTGAAGAACTGCCGGCAAATAACCCCTTTGTTTTTATCCAGGATTATCATTTCACCCTTTTGCCGAAGATGATCAAAGAAAAAAGGCCTGATGCGACTATAGCTTTATTCTGGCATATCCCCTGGCCCAACCCGGAGGTCTTTGCGATTTGCC
>VGKM01000041.1 GCA_016867005.1 Candidatus Omnitrophota bacterium
CCCCATGTTGACTTCCTTTAAGGAATGTACCGGCCCAAACCAAATATTCAGGTTCCTTATATCAAACTTAACCATTTTTGTACCACCCCTTCTTTACCATTTCTTTTTCTTCCTAAATTTGTAACGGATAACTATCGCCACTAGATTCATAAATAAAACCATGGCCAATAGGACCAACGCCGTCCCATACCTTATTTTTTCATCTACATTAGGCACCTGGGTCGAAATAACATACAAATGATACGGCAGAGCCATTGCCTGGTCAAAAATTGAACTGGGTAGCTGCGGCAGGTAAAACGCCGCAACCGTAAATAAAATAGGCGCTGTCTCTCCTGCGGCGCGGCCAAGCCCTAAGATTGTCCCGGTCAAAATCCCCGGGATGGCATTAGGCAAAACTATATGCCTTATGGTCTGCCATTTGCTTGCGCCCAGAGATAAGCTTACTTCCCGGAATGATTGAGGTACGCTTTCCAGCGCCTCCCGAGATGCCGTAATGATTAGCGGCAAAATCATGATCCCTAAAGTCAATGAACCGGATAAAATCGAGGCCCCGAATTTAAAAAACACTACAAATAAAGCCAAACCAAACAAACCGTATACCACAGAAGGCACTCCTGCCAAATTAACTATTGCCAGCTTAATCATCCTTGTAAGAAAATTCTCCCTGGAGTATTCGCTTAAATAAATTGCTGCCATTAGCCCGATAGGAAGCGCAAAAATAATTGAGCCGGTAACCAAATAGAGCGTACCGATTATGGCCGGAAAAATCCCGCCGCTACGCATGCCCTGCCTCGGTACATCAGTCAAAAACTGCCAATTAATTGCGGGAAGCCCTTTTTGCACAATAATAACTACAATTAACCCGACAGGCACAACAACCAAAAGCGTTGCCAGGAATAAAAAGAAAAACGCGATTTTCTGTGTTTTTTTAGTGTTTCTCATCCTTGCCCTCTTAACCTCGTAGGTTTAGATAGGTATCAACTTTCCTAACCTACGAGGTTTAGCAGGTTCAATACTTTTCCCTGTGCAGGAATAAATCTGCGGTTACGTTAATAATAAAGCTGATTATGAATAAAACTATGCCAATGGCAAAAAGGGCAAAATAATGTTCACTCCCTACTACTGCCTCACCCATCTCTGCCGCGATTGTCGCAGTAAGAGTGCGCACCGGCTGCAAAAATGAATGCGGGATGACAGCGGCATTGCCCGTTATCATCATTACTGCCATTGTCTCTCCGATTACCCTGCCGATCCCTAGCATTACAGCAGCTAAAATGCCTGAACCTGCTGCCGGAAGCATTACCCGGTAAATTGTCTGCCAATGGGTTGCGCCAAGCGCAAACGCGCCTTCTTTATAATTCTTAGGAACTGAATACAAGGCATCCTCGGCAATTGAAACAATGGTCGGCATTGCCATAAAAGCAAGCATAATGGAGCCTGATAAAGCAGTCAGCCCGGTAGGCAAATGAAAAATATTTTTTACCCATGGCACAAGCGTTACCATGCCGATAAAACCCAGCACTACGCTGGGGATAGCAGCCAATAACTCTATGCCTGCTTTTAGCACTTCTTTAATTTTTCCGGGGGCGATTTCGGCAATATAAATAGCACAGGCAACTCCTATGGGGATAGAAATCAAGGCAGCGCCTAATGTAACCAGTAATGAACCCAACACAAGCGGCAGGATGCCTAATTGCGCAGGCTCAGAAATAGGATACCAGTTCTTTCCGAAAACAAAGTCGAGCGGAAGGACTGTTTTAAATACTGCCAGGCCCTCTTTGAGCAGAAATAAAAAGATTACCGCAACAAAGAAAATAGAAGCTAACCCGCAAGCTTGGATCAGCTTCTCAATGGTAAACTCCTTGATTCTTCTAAGCATATTTTATCTTTTTATCGGGACAAAATCCGTCTTTAAAACAATGTCCTGGCCTTCGGCAGAAAAACAATACTCTGTAAACTTCTTAACCAATGCTTCAGGGGCGCCGTTTGAATAAAGGAATAGCGGCCGAGAAACCGGGTATTTTCCTTTTACAACATTATCTATAGTGGGTTCTACAAATTCTGATTTTGCGCCATTAGCTACTGCGATTGCCTTCTGTTTAGGGCTGATATAACCCATTCCGTAATATCCGATAGCCGAAGGGTTGCCTGCTACTTCATCGGCAATCGCCTGTGAAGAAGGAAGCATTAAGGCACCGGGCGCAAATTCTTCCTTACTGGCCGGGTCATTGTTGCGTAAAACATGTTCTTTAAAATAAACATGCGTCCCTGAATTTACCTCACGGGAAAGAATGACTATTTTCTTATCCTCGCCTCCGACTTCTTTCCAATTACTGATCTTCCCGGAGAAAATCCCGGCTAATTGCTCCAGGGTAAGCTTGGAAACCGGGTTTTTCGGGTTAACTACAACCACAAGCCCGTCCAAAGCGACCTTTATTTCATGGGGGCTTATCCCTTTTTTATTAGCAAGGGCTATTTCTTTTTCTTTAATATCACGGGAACTCATCGCTATATCGCATGAACCGCTGATTAAGCTTGAGAATCCGGTGCCTGAGCCGCCTCCTGTTACCGCAACAAATTCTCCGGGATTCTCTTCCATGTATTTCTCCGCCCATGCCTGCGCCAGGTTAACCATGGTATCAGATCCTTTAATTTGAATAGAGTTCTTCCCGGATGCCGCAAAGCCAGAACTGTAAAACATGAATAGAATTATTAATAAAATAAATCTCTTAAGCATTTTTTCTCCTTTGTAACAGTATAAATAACTTTAGTTAAACCTATATTAAACATATGTAAAATCTATGTAAAGTTTCAGAAAACTACCTTAATCTTAGTACCAAGCACATTAGCATCTATCCATCTGTCAGAAGTTTTTGAACTCTGCAACAGGTAATATATTTCTGATTTTATATTTTTCGTAAAATTCATCCCAAAACCGGAATAAAACCTGTTTCTGCTGAAACCGCTTGAGTTAAAATTTATAAAAACCTCATCAGCAAGATAGGGTTGAATTTGTAGTTTTGTAAATTTCCAAGGTGCTTTTACGCTAAATTTGTTCCTATAGCGGAAGGTAGCATTTTTATGCTCAAGATTCCTATATTCCAGGCGGTTCCTGTCATCAAACTTAAAACCGGCAAATTCATATCTAAGGATTGCATTAATATGCGGCCTATTCTCCTCTCTGAATTCTCCGCTTGAATTTTTTTCATAAACCTGGCGGTAATTTATACCCAGGTCAACATATTTATTCAAACCATACACAAAACCGAGGTCATAATGCTGATAATAAAAATCGCTTGCGTCGTCAGCAAAACGGATTTCTTCTTCAGTCCCTACTTTCCATTGCTGATTAAGCTTAAATTCCTGAGCTTCCGTATGCCAAACCTGAAAATCTCCGTTGTCATAAGCAAAAGCTGTGTTCAAAAATAATAGCCCTACCCAAAAACAAAACAACCTTACCGCTTTCATGCTTTTCTCCTTTCCGTTAAAGCCTGCTCTATTCCTCTTCTCCGGGAATATAGGGAAAGTATAGAATAAGGGTATTAAATTAATCTGAAGAGGGTGTAAAATGTGGGTAAAAGAATTAAACAGGAAGGGTGAACCAGAATTTGGAACCAAGGCCTTCGGTACTCTCGACGCCTACAGCGCCGCTGTGCAACTCAATGATGTGTTTTACAATTGATAACCCAAGGCCAGTGCCTCCGAGCTGGCGCGAGCGCGCCTTGTCAACCCGGTAAAAACGCTCAAAAATACGCGGAATATCTTTTGCAGGAATTCCTAAACCGGAATCTTCGACAACTATCTTAATTTGATTATCCTGTATGATCTCGGAATATATTTTTATAAAACCGCTATCTTTATTGAATTTAACAGCATTCATAAGCAGATTTGTAATAACCTGGCCCAGCTTATCTTTATCTGCCCAAACAATTAATTCCCGGCTGATGGAATTCTCAACTTTGATGCCTTTCTTATTCAACTGTGACCCGAACCCGGAAATGACCGTTTCAACCAAGTCAAATAATACTGTTTTTTCCTTATCCAATCTTATCTCGCGCGATTCAATATGGGAAAGCTCAAGCAGGTCGTTAATAAGATCATTCAGGCGGTCTGCATGCTCCTGGATGATCTCCAGGAAATGGCGGCTGTTATCTTTGTCCTCCAAGGCGCCTCCGAGGAGCGTTTCAATAAAACCTTTGATGGATGTAAGCGGCGTCTTTAATTCATGCGAGACGTTGGCCACAAAATCCCTGCGCATTGTCTCCAGGCGCCGTATTTCAGTTATATCGTGTATAACCACTAAGCAGCCGCCTATCGCGCCTTTATCTATAATAGGAGAGATATTCACCTGAAATATCTTCTGTACCGGCCAGGTAAGAGCTAATTCCTTGGATACGGAAGCAGCATCTTCCAGGACTTTTTTTATCTCGTCTGCGATATCATTATTACGGATACCTTCTAAGAAAAGCTTTCCTTCTGTTTCTTTTTTTGTGACTCCGAAAATTGCCTCCACCGTATGGTTCACCGAGACAACCCGCGCCTTGTTATCCAGGACAATTACCCCTTCTATCATGCTGTTAAAAACAGCCCTCAACTGCTGGCTCTGGATATTGACTTCTTTTACTTTATTCTCAATATCTTCCGCCATTTTGTTAAGGTTTTTTGCCAGTTCGCCGATCTCATCTTCGGAGCTATAAAATATTTTACGGCTGAAATCGCCATCGGAAAACCTATGCGAAGCATGGATGATCTTATTAATCGGCTTGATTATCCCGCTGGCTAACATTGAGCCAAAAACAAAAGCTAACCCTAAAGCAAACAGAAAACCAAGAAATACCGCCTGCCTGATCGCAAGCAGGTTCCTCTTTACGCTTTCCATGGGAAGGGCGAGCCGGATAGCCCCTGCAACCGAAGAATTATCTTTGACGGGAAGCGCCACATAAAGCATATCTATCTTTAGTGTCGCCGAATACCTGATAGATTCGCCGGTACGCCCTGCTAAAGCAGCTTTCATCTCCGGGCGCATAGCGTGATTCTCCATTTCTTCTGTTTCAAAGCGGGATTTTTCAGAATCCGCCAGGACCTTGCCCTTAGTGTCTATTATCGTCAGGCGGCCGCTTATTCTTTGGCTTAAGTCCTTTACAAGCTGCCATAAATAATCCCTGTTTTCTTTTTCCGTACTTTTGAAGGATATTTGCGAATTGATTAAAGCGGCCTGATTAACAAGGGAGGCCTTCAGGTCATGCAGGGAATTTTCTTCAAGTTTCTTATCCAGAAAAAAGGCTACAAGGCCGAAAGAAAGCAATACGACCAAGAAATAGGATAAAACCAGCCTGGACTTGAAACTTCTCTTCTTGGGTAACATCATTTTGATTTAATAGCTAAAACCTTAATAAGATCAGCTGCATCTTCAATTTTATCAGTTACGCCTTCCAGGTACTCAGCAAGCTGATAAGTCAACAGCAGCATAGTCGGCTCAAGCTTAACATGGATTATTGCCCCGATTAAAACTTTCTTCTGGTCATCAGCTTCATGTTCAAGGCGGTCGATCTCCTCGCAATCTACCAATGCCTTCTTTAAGTCACTCTTAGAAAGCGCCTGGATTGCTTCTCTTAATTTGGAAATTGAATTAAAGATCACCTCGGTTGCGGACGATATATTCTTCATGATATCTTCCGGCAGTTTTTGTTCTATAAACCCCAAAAGCCGCGCAGCGCCGTTTGTCCAATCGGCAATTTTATCCAAGGTCTTAACAAAATGCATCAGGTCTTCCCTGTCCGGAGGCATAAGAAGCCCCTCAGAAAGTTCTTTAACCATCTTTGACCTTAATAGATCAGCCTGATGCTCACCCTCTCTGACCCTTTCAATAGCGGCTGCCTTGGCGTTTATATCGCCTTTTTGAAAAGCACGCACGGCATCCGAGAAAGACACGACGGTTTTATAGGTTTCTTCTACATGCAGAAGCGCATCTTTTATGATTGAGTGCTCTTCTTCCATCGCAAGCCATCCTAAGATATTCCTGATTTCTTTCATTTCGTTTTCCTCCTTATATTTTTACAAAAAATCTAATCCCCTTAAGGACCAAAAAACTGATTATGCCGGATATAAAAGGCGTTGCCAGCCAGCATAAAACAATATCCCTCATGATCCTGAAATTTAAAACACGTGTACCCCTGACTAACCCGACTCCGCAAATAGCACCCACTATAGAATGGCTCGTAGAAACCGGTATCCCAAAAACAGTATAGATATGAACATTGACTGAACTTGCTAATTGGGCGGCAAGCGCCATAATCGGCATAAGCTGCGTTATTTCCGTTCCCACGGTCTCAATGACTTTATACCCCCAGGTCATGATCCCCAGGACTATGGCTAGCCCCCCGAAGATAACGCTCATCTCAGGAGTAAGCACCCCAACTCCGGAAATTACGCCTGTTGCATTAGCAACGTCATTAGCGCCCCAGGTATAAGCTACATAACAACCGCTTATAATTATAAGTATTGTGATTATAAGCTTCAGGTTCCTGCGCGGGATAATCCGGTAAAATAAGTTCTTTAGTATCCTATATATTATATATCCCAGAACCGCTGCTCCGACAGGCGTAAAAATCCAGCAGAAAAAGATATCTGAAAGGACTTTCCATTTTATAGGAGCGCCTACGCTTAATCCCGCTCCTGCCACAGCGCCCACTATTGAATGGCTCGTGGAAATAGGCATCTTCCAATATGTGGCAAGCACGACCCAGGCGCATGCAGAAAACATAGCCACTACGGCTAAATAAAGCCCGACAGTCGCATCTAAATCGTTTATAGGGACAATGCCCTTGCCGATTGTTTTACTGACATGCGCTCCCTGTAAAAATGCACCGAGAAAACCAAAAACTACGATTAAAACAATCGCCTGGCGTAAAGTAACTGCACGGGACCCGACAGCAGTGCCTAATGAATTGGCAGCATCATTTGCTCCGATAGACCAACCGATACCTGCTGCCATCAATAATATAGCAAGAATCAATAATAACATTATTCCTCAAAACGGTATCCGTAATTCTTTACGGTTATTATACGGCGGGATTCTTTTTTAAGTTTTTTTCTTAATGTCCTTATATGGACATCTACCGTACGTGTCTGAATTTCCATAGCATGATCAAACCCCCAAATACTGTCTAACAAATAATCTCTTGAAAGGACCCTTCCTTTGGCTTTAATGAGAGTTCTTAAGAGTTCGAACTCTTTGGCAGTAAGTTCAACCGGCTTATTGTTTACTTTTACGGTGATCTTTGAGAAATCTATTTCTAAATCCCCGATCTTAAGGATTTCCGGCAACGCATCTTTTTCCTTGCCCCTGCGCAGCACCGCTTTTACCCTGGCGATTAATTCCCGCGGGCTAAACGGCTTTGTGATATAATCATCCGCACCTAATTCTAAACCCACTATTTTATCCGCTTCCTGCGTTTTAGCAGTAAGCATAATTATGGGGATTTTTGAGGTCTTGGTTTCTTTCTTAAGCGTTTTACAAACTTCCAGGCCGTCAATTCCCGGAAGCATCAGGTCCAGAATGATTAAATCCGGGTGTTCTCTTGCTGCTAAATCCAGCGCATCTTCTCCGTCATGGCAAGAAACGGCCCTGAAGCCCTCTTTTTTTAGGTTATAATCCAGCATCTTTACTATATCTTTTTCATCGTCAACAATCAGAATTTTTTGCTTCATTTCTTGCCTCCCCAGCAGGCATTCACGCATACACCGCAAATATACTGGTCCACAAGGCGCAGTTTCTGGAATTCTTTTAGTTTCTCAAAACACCTGATATGGTCAAAGTCGGCAGGATTTTCCTTGATTGCGCCTGCCGGGCATATTGTAACACAAATCCGGCACCTGCCACAATTTTCTTTTACCGGCTTATCGGCTTTTAACGGCATATTGGTAAGGACTGTGCTTAACCGGAATTGGCTTCCTAATTCCTTATTTACCAATAGATTATTTCTACCGAGCCAACCCAGGCCTGCAAGAAGGCCGATTTTCTTATGCGATAGGTGCGCTGTTTGCTTCTGCCAATCAACTATTTGCGACGCAGGGATCGGGATTGCGGTAAATCCTGCTTTTTGGATAAAATTCCCGGTTCTAAAGGTGAGTTGGTCAAGAACGGCATTTGCTGTTTTGTAGTGATGGAAATACAGGCGGTTAGGCGCGCCTTTTATTTCTTTGAGTGCCCCTTCCGATAGCCTTACCCCGATACAAACAGCTTTATCAAGTTTAGCGAGGGCTTCTTCTGAAATGCTAAATTCGTTTTTTATCCCGGATATATCGGCGACGCCGAATAATTCTGCGCCCAAATTAAGGGTAAATTTCTTCAGGGAAAGGTAATTTTTATTTTTGTCCATTAAGCTTTTTTAAATAAACCATTAATATCGAAACTGCTGCGGGAGTGACTCCGGAAATGCGAGATGCCTGGCCAAGATTCATTGGCTTGAATTTATTTAGTTTCTCGCGTATTTCCCGCGATAGGCCGTTAACTAATGCATAATCCATGCCCTCTGGCAGGCGGATTTTCTCCAGGTTCCTGAACCGTTCTACCTCTTTATACTGCCTTTCGATAAACCCAGAATATTTTACCTCAATTTCTACCTGCTTTAAAGCGATTTCCGGAATAAGAGGCCCCAGGCCGCTGATTGCTTTAAGATTTTCTAAATCAACCTGAGGCCTTTTTAAGATTTCTTCCAAAGTAAATGATTTGTTTATGGGAGCGCTTCCCAGGCGCATAAGCCCTTTGTTAATTGTATCAGTAGGTTTTACTCTATAGCTCCTCAAAGTATTTATGCCTTTTACTATTTCATTTTGTTTTTTTTCTGCCCTCATATAGTCCTTTTTCTTTAATAACCCGCATCCATAGCCGGCTTTTGCCAAGCGCAGGTCCGCATTGTCTTCTCTGATAACCAACCTGTATTCGACGCGGGAGGTAAACATCCTATACGGCTCAGGCGTGCCTTTAGTGGTTAAATCATCGATTAGAACTCCGATATAGCTGCTTGAACGGTCTAAAACAAAGGGCTCT
>VGKM01000042.1 GCA_016867005.1 Candidatus Omnitrophota bacterium
GAAAGGGTCTGGGCATGGAAAGAAGAGTACGGCTCTACCATAATCAAACAGCTCAAGAAACTTGGCGCATCCTGCGACTGGGACCGCCTGCGCTTTACCATGGACCAAGATTACTCAAAGGCAGTTATTGAGGTATTTGTCAAGCTGTATGAAAAAGGCCTCATTTACCGCGGGAGCTACATTATAAACTGGTGCCCGCGCTGCCAAACGGCACTATCTGATGAAGAAGCGCCGCATCATGAATTACAAGGCAACCTGTATTATCTAAGGTACCCTTTAAAGGAAATTAGTGAGGGGCTGTCCCCGAAGGGGGCTGTCCCTGACTACATAGTAGTAGCAACTACCCGTCCGGAAACTATGCTCGGAGATACAGCCATCGCAGTAAATCCTAAAGACAGGCGCTATAAGCATCTAATCGGAAAAACTATAATTTTACCTTTAGTCAATCGAGAAATAAAGATCATTGCTGATGCAATGGTAGACACCAAGTTCGGCACCGGAGCCGTAAAAGTAACTCCCGCGCATGACCCCAATGATTACGCAATGGGAAAAAAGCATAACCTTGAGTTTATCAATGTCATGTACCCTGACGCCAGGATGAATGAATTTGCCTGCGATTACAAGGATATGGACAGGTTTGAAGCGCGCGAAGTCATCCTGGAAGACCTGAAAGAAAAAGGCCTGCTGGATAAAATCGAGCCACACACATTATCTGCCGGCCACTGTTACCGCTGCCATACGATCATTGAACCATACTTATCAAAACAATGGTTTGTCAGAATGAAACCACTGGCCAAACCCGCAATCAGCGCGGTAAAAAAAGGCGAGATAAAATTCCACCCGTCCCGCTGGACAAAAGTATACCTCAATTGGATGGAAAACATTCAGGATTGGTGTATTTCAAGGCAGATCTGGTGGGGGCACAGAATACCTGTATACTACTGCAAAAATTGCCCTGACAAAGCGATCGTTTCAAAAATAAAACCTGACAAATGCCCTGGTTGCGGCTCAACGGATATTTATCAGGACGAAGATGTGCTGGATACATGGTTCTCTTCCTGGCTATGGCCGTTTGCCACATTTGGCTGGCCAAAAGAATCAGAAGACCTCAGATATTTTTACCCGACATCCTCACTTGTTACTGCGCCAGAAATTATTTTCTTTTGGGTCGCGCGCATGATCATGGCGGGCTTTGAATTTATGGGCGGGGAGCCCTTTAAAGACGTCTACATCCACGGCACTGTGCGGGATATAGAAGGTAAAAAGATGTCCAAGTCTCTCGGCAATATCATCGATCCGCTGGAAATTATAAACGAATACGGCGCCGATGCTTTACGTTTCAGCCTTATTTCCATTACTGCTCAAGGCCAGGACGTATTCTTATCAAAAGAGCGGTTCGAGCAGGGGAGGAACTTTGCCAATAAGATCTGGAATGCCTCAAGGTTTATTCTGGCCAACCTTGACCCCAAAGAAATTAACACAGGCCTTTGCGTGTTCTTTAAAAAAGAGCAGCTTGATATTATAAACTGCTGGATCCTAAGCAGGTTTTATTCCACCCTCAAAGATGTGAACAAAAGCCTTGTTAATTTTAAATTCAACGAAGCAGCCAATCTCTTGTATGGATTTTTCTGGCATGAATTTTGCGACTGGTACCTGGAAATCATTAAGCCCGATATAAAACAAGCGCAAAACCAGGTAGTGATGTATAAAATACTGGAAAAATTCCTGCGCGCAATACATCCGTTTATGCCGTTTATCACAGAAGAGATCTGGTCCAGAATAAATGAAATAACGCTCCAGGGTAAAAACGGGGAAAAAAGCATCATGAAAGAACCCTGGCCGCATATTCAGGAACAGATCATCAATAAAAAGGCGGAAAAAGATGCGCAATCACTTTTTAATATAATCACCGAGATCAGAAACTTGCGGAGCTCTATTGATATTAAGCCGGAACAGAAGGTGGAGGTCTCGGTATTTGCCCATTCAAAGGCGATCAGCAAGCTTCTAAACAGCCAGGCCGGCCTCTTGGTAAACCTTGCAAAACTGGAAAACTGCCATATGCTTGAAACAAATAAAAGGCCTGCATCTACAATCACTGCGGTTTCAGAAGATGTGGATATCTATTTGCATTTTGCCGGCCTATTTGATGCCGCCTCCTGGCAAAATAAATTAAAAGAAAAAATCTCCGCCTTAAGGAAAAACTTAACGGCAAAAGAAGCCAGGTTAAAAAACAAGGAATTCGTCAATAACGCCCCTCCTGAGATCGTGGAAAAAGAAAAAGAGGGGAAACTAAAGATCGAATCGGAAATAAAACGCCTGGAGAAGATGTCGGATGAACTGCGCTAAAGAACCGGATTTAAAAGACCTGGTCGAGTCCGCATTAAAAGAAGATGCGGCAGATAATGATATAACCACTGCTTGCCTGGTTCCGAAGAAAAGCCGGGTTGAGGCGTTTTTTTTAGCAAAAGAAGACCTTGTCATATGCGGGCTGGGCATAAGCTGCCTGGCCTTTAGGCAACTTGATAAAAATATCAAGTTTAAGCAGTATTTTTCCGACGGAAATTCTGTCAAAAAAGGGCAGGTAATCGCAACTATAAGCGGAAACGCAAGGGCGATCCTTGCTGCCGAGCGCGTTGCGCTTAATTTCTTATGCCTGTTATCGGGGATAGCCACAAAAACAAAAAAATACGTCTTTGCGGTTAAACCGTACAAGGCAAAGATCCTTGATACCCGCAAAAGCATCCCTGGTTTGCGCATGCTGGAAAAATATGCTGTCCGCTGCGGAGGAGGGTTTAACCACAGGATGGCGCTTGATGAGATGCTCCTGGTCAAAGACAATCATAAGCAGGTATTAGGTGATAGGTTTTGGGTGTTAGAGAAAAGCGTGATCGAGAAAATATCCCGAGGCATGGCTTTGGAGGTCGAAGCCGACAATCTGTCAGAATTCAAAAAGGCATTACGAATGAAACCGGATATTATCATGCTGGATAACATGATAATATCCGATATTAAAAAAGCGGTCGCGATAAGAGATAGCCTATCGCCTGGCACCAAACACCTAACACCTAAACTTGAGGCCTCCGGGGGGATCAACCTGTTAAATATCCGGCGCGTTGCCTCTACCGGAGTAGATTTTATTTCAATAGGCAATCTTACTTCTTCCGTAGAATCGGTAGATATCAGCCTGGAAATAAATGAAGAAATTTGAGCTGGTTTCTGAATTCAAACCCTGTGGAGACCAGCCGAAGGCAATAGGCCATCTGGTAAAATCACTCACCTCGGGCAAAAAACACCTTACGCTCCTTGGGGTCACCGGCTCCGGGAAAACTTTTACCCTGGCAAATACGATCAGCCGTATCAATCGCCCTACGCTGGTCATCTCGCATAACAAAACACTCGCCGCGCAGCTTTACTCCGAATTTAAGGAATTCTTTCCGCATAACGCAGTAGAATATTTTGTCAGCTATTACGATTATTACCAACCCGAAGCATATATCCCATCAACAGATACATATATTGAAAAAGATTCATCCATTAACGACCGCCTGGACCGCCTGCGCCTTTCAGCCACTACTTCTCTTATGACCAGGGCCGACGTTATCATTGTAGCGTCTGTCTCCTGTATATATAACCTCGGCAGCCCCCAGGAATACAAAGAATCCCTGGTATTTTTTGAAACCGGCCAGACAATACCGCAGGATGAACTATTATTATCGCTGATCAAGATCCAATATGAGAGGAATGATTACGAGTTCATCCGGGGAAAAATAAGGGTCAGGGGCGAGACAGTTGAAGTTTTTCCTTCATACGAAGAAAAAGCGGTACGTATCGGCATGTCCGGAGATAAAATCGAGAAGATAGCGGAGTTTAACCCTGTTTCGGGGGAGGTTATCTCCGAACTTAAACGAGCTGCAATCTACCCGGCAAAACATTTTATCGTTTCAGGCGAACACATTGAAGAAGCAATAAAATCAATAAACAAAGAACTAAAGGGCCAGCTTGATTCCCTAAAGAAGAAAAACAAGCTGTTGGAAGCGCAACGCCTCCAGTCGCGCACAAACTACGACATGGAAATGTTAAAAGAAATAGGTTATTGCCATGGAATAGAAAATTACTCAAGGCACCTCTCGGGGCGGCCTGCCGGGGCACGCCCTTATTCATTGATCGACTATTTCCCCGATAATTTTATTACCATCATCGATGAATCGCATGTTACTATCCCGCAGATAAGAGGCATGTATGCCGGCGACCGCGCCAGAAAAGAAACCCTTGTTGAGTATGGTTTCCGCCTGCCGTCATGCCTTGATAACCGGCCGCTTAAGTTCGATGAATTTAACGGCCTTGTTAATTCGGTTATTTTTGTCTCTGCTACGCCGGATGAGTATGAGACCGGGTTAAGCCGCAACCAGGTAATTGAACAGATCATACGCCCGACCGGGCTCTTGGACCCGGAAATAATTATCCGCCCCAGCCAGGGGCAGATCGAAGACCTCATAGAAGAGATATCCGGCCGCGCCAAAAAAAATGAAAGGGTGCTTGTAACTACCCTTACCAAAAGAATGGCGGAAGACCTAACAAACTATTTACAAGAGAAGGGCTTAAAGGTAAAATATTTACATTCTGAAGTCCAGACAATCGAACGCTCTAAGATCCTCAAAGACCTGAGGACCAAGAAATTTGACTGCCTGGTAGGGATCAATCTTTTAAGGGAGGGCCTGGACCTGCCCGAGGTTTCACTTGTAGCTATACTTGATGCCGACAAAGAAGGGTTCCTGCGTTCAGCAACCAGCTTGATCCAGGTATCAGGCCGGGCAGCAAGGAACATTAACGGCACGGTAATAATGTATGCCGATACGATTACCGGCTCCATGAAGAAGGCGATCAACGAAAGCAGGCGCCGGAGAAAGATACAACTGGAGTTTAATACTCTTAATAAAATTACGCCGCGCTCCATCCAGAAAGCCATCAAACAAGGCATTGAAGACCTTTATAAAGCCGAAGAATTCACCCAGGAATTGACAGGGTTAAATAAAGAAAAATACGAACTGAACAAATATATTTCGGAATTAGAATATGAAATGGAACTGGCTGCGCGCAACCTGCAGTTTGAGAAAGCTGCTGCCTTAAGAGATAAAATAAGGGAGTTTAAAAAATAATGTTTTTAGCCGTTGATATCGGAAACACCAATATGACCTTCGGGCTGATCAAAGATTCCAGGATCATCCGTAAATTTGATATACCTACTGCCAAATACACTTTAGCAAAGCTTTCTGTTTTATTAAAAGGCAAAAAAACCGACAGCGCCATAATCTGCAGCGTGGTGCCAGATGCCGCGAAATCTCTTTCAAGAGGCCTGTTAAAGCTTGTCCGCGGGCCTATTTATATTACAGGCAAAAACATAGCTGTGCCAGTTAAAAGCCTTTACCGTAAACCATCCCAGTTAGGGCTCGACCGCCTGGTAAACGCTTATGCTGGGATAAAATTATATAAAACGCCTCTTATAATAATCGATTTCGGCACAGCGGTTAGTTTTGACATTGTTGACGCCAGGGCGCGCTATTTAGGGGGGATGATCCTCCCCGGGCCCGGGATCTCGCTTGAGTCCCTGTCGGATAAAACCGCGTTATTGCCAAAAATCAAACTAAAGATGCCTAAAGAATTTATCGGGCGGGATACCGAAAGCTGCATCATTAGCGGCATAGTTTTTGGTTTTGCCTGCCTTACAGACGGGCTTTGCCGGAAGATAAAAAATAAGATCGGCAACAATGCATTAGTTATCGCAACCGGAGGATGCGCCCCGTTAATCAAACGCTATTGCCGCCAAATAGATAAACTTGAACCTGACCTGACTTTGAAAGGGTTAATGTTGATTTACAAAAATGCTGCAGTGTGCTAGAATAATAACATGAGAAAAATCCTGTCAATAATAGCCCTGGTAATCTTTATTGCCGGTTGCGCTACTGCACTATATAAGAGTTCTTCCAGTAATAAAAAGAACCTTGGCAGCCTGGTCATGGGCATGACAAAAGAAGAAGTCATGGATACGATGGGGCGCGGCTCGATTATTACGGAATCCATGTCGGTGACTAACCCCTATATGATCAAGCGGATGGTTATCGGAAGCCGCCATTTTGAAGTATTATATTACGTCACAGACGCACTGATAGAAGACCAGTTTGTTGACGATGACGAACTGACCCCGATTATATTTGAAAACGGCGCCCTCATCGGATGGGGCTGGGGATATATTCAAAAACTTTCCGGTTAAGAAATTCACTTAAACATCGATATGAAAATTGGCGCTAAACTGATTTTTTCCGCAGCGATTTCACTGATTTTTATCTTGCCGGCATTCTCACAGGATGTAAAAAGCGAGGCCGAAAGGATCAAAGAATATATCAAAAGCTCTCCCGAAGAACAAGCAAGGACAGAAAATATGAAAGAGGCCTTTGAAAAAGCAATGCGGGACGTTGATACGCAGAAAATAAAAGAACAGGAACAGCTAACTGCAGAACTTAAAGATGACTTGAAATTATCTATCGAGCAATGGATACACCGGCAAAGCCAGGAAAAAGCCCATGAATTAAACAGGTTTGTCAAGCAGGACTGGTACAAGCTTTCCCGGCGGCTTGAAATTTCGCCTGTTCAAACTGATTATTACCTGAGGGACTTTGAATACATCGTAATAAAAGGCGATATACTTAAGACAGATTCGCTCTCGGCGCCATACAAAGCGCATGTCAGCATGAATGAAATCCTGTATCTTGAAAAAAACCACGCAGCCAGCATAAGCTATAGGGAAAATTACTTCTATACAGTAAGTACTCCTGTAAGCCTTATACTTGAATTCCGTAACGGCAGGTTTGAAGTAACAAGTTTAGACAGAGGGATGATTTCTTTCAGCAAGGGCGTTCCTTTAAACATCGAAGCAAAGATTAAGAAACAAAATTTTAACTAAGTAAAAAAATTCTTGACAAGAAATTTTTTTCCCTTATAATTAGCACTCTTAGAGGAAGAGTGCTAATTATAGCAAAGCCGGATAAGTTTATTTAACAACCTTTAAAGGAGGTACGCAGAAATGGAAATCAAACCATTGGGAGACAGGGTAGTAATAAAACCCCTGGAAGCAGAAGCAAAGACAAAAGGCGGAATACTCCTGCCTGATACTGCAAAAGAAAAACCGCAAGAGGGAAAAGTTGTTGCCGTAGGAAAAGGCAAGACATTGGAAAACGGTACAGTAGGGGCTTTGGAAGTTAAAGTTGGTGACAAGGTCTTATACGGAAAATATTCCGGAAATGAGATTACCACCAAAGAAGGCGAAGAATTACTGATCATGCGCGAAGAAGACATATTGGCTATTATTAAATAAGGAAAAGTAAAAGGAGGACGTACGAATGGCAAAGATATTGATGTATAGCGATGAAGCGCGCCGTAAGATCTTAAGCGGCGTCGAGCAGCTAGCCGCTGCGGTAAAAGTCACTTTGGGGCCCAAGGGCCGCAACGTGGTAATTGACAAAAAGTTCGGTTCGCCTACTATCACTAAAGACGGTGTGACTGTTGCAAAAGAGGTGGAACTCGAAGATGCATTTGAAAATATGGGCGCTCAGATGGTCAAAGAAGTAGCTGAAAAGACTTCCGATATAGCAGGCGACGGCACTACCACTGCAACAGTCCTTGCCGAAGCAATTTTCCGCGAGGGTTTAAAGAATGTTACAGCAGGCGCAAACCCTATGGCCCTAAAGCGCGGCATTGAAAAAGCGGTGGAGAAAATCGTCGAGGCGCTAGGCAAGCTTTCTACTCCGATTAAAGATAAAAAGGAAGTTGCGCAGGTTGCTTCTATAGCGGCAAATTCCGATACCACAATCGGCGAGTTGATTGCCGAAGCAATGGATAAAGTCGGAAAAGACGGCGTTATCACCGTTGAAGAGGCAAAATCCACTGCTACTACCTTAGATGTAGTAGAAGGTATGCAGTTTGACCAGGGATACCTTTCTCCGTATTTTGTTACCGACGCAGAGAAAATGGAAGTGCTTTTGGAAGACCCCTATATCCTTATTTACGAAAAAAAGGTCTCCTCGATCAAGGATATACTGCCCTTATTGGAGAAGATCGCGCGCGCAGGAAAACCGTTGCTTATAATTGCCGAAGAAGTCGAAGGAGAGGCACTGGCAACATTAGTAGTAAATAAGATCCGCGGGACATTTGTCGCATGCGCAGTTAAAGCACCCGGTTACGGCGACAGGCGCAAGGCAATGCTGGAAGACATCGCAATTCTTACCGGCGGAAAAGCTATAACCGAAGACCTCGGCATCAAACTGGAAAATATCGATATCGAGGACCTCGGCCGCGCAAAGAAAGTAAAAGTTGACAAAGAAAATACGACAATTGTTGAAGGCGCAGGAAAATCAGCGGCAATCAATGCCAGGATCGCACAAATCAAAAAACAGATAGATGATACCGATTCTGATTACGATAAAGAAAAGCTGCAGGAAAGGCTGGCAAAACTTGCAGGCGGCGTTGCAGTAATCAACGTAGGCGCTGCAACTGAAACAGAAATGAAAGAGAAAAAAGCCAGAGTTGAAGATGCCCTGCATGCAACAAGGGCTGCTTCACAAGAAGGGATTGTCCCGGGCGGCGGAGTTGCATTGATCCGCTGTATCGGCGATCTTGATAAAGTAAAAGTCGACAATGACGAAAAAATAGGAGTCCAGATAGTAAAACGCGCCATTGAAGAGCCCTTAAGGAAAATAGCTGAAAATGCAGGGCTTGAAGGGTCGGTCGTGGTCCAGAAAATAAAGGCCGAAAAAACCAATGTAGGTTTTGACGTAAATCAGGATGCCTACGTTGATATGATCGAGGCCGGAGTCATTGACCCGACAAAAGTAACCCGTTCGGCATTACAGAACGCAGCAAGCATTGCTGCGCTTCTTTTGACTACCGAAACATTAATCGCCGATAAACCGGAAAAAGAGGATAAGATGCCTCCGATGCCGGCAGGCGGAATGGGCGGGATGGGCGGAATGGGCGGA
>VGKM01000043.1 GCA_016867005.1 Candidatus Omnitrophota bacterium
CCGGATATCCTTTTTCAGCAGTCGCCTTGCCCCATAAAGATAAACGGATCAATGATTTCTTTAATTCACAAAGGCAAAGCAAGAATATCAATGTAATACCTTTGGGCAGGGCGGTGAGGCAATGCCTGGATGTCTTAAAAAGGAAAGAAGTCCTTGCATTGGTTGGAGACAGGGATTTTAGTGAAAAGGGCATTATCCTTGATTTTTTCGGAAAGCCTACTTTTTTCCCTGAAGGCCCGGCTGCCTTTGCGATAAAAACCGGTGCGGCTATTGTCCCGGGCTTTATGATCCGGGATAAAGATGATGGTTTTATCTTAAGGTTTGAGAAATCTCTGGAGTTTAATCCGACAGGGGATAAAAATAGCGACCTGAAAAATCTGATTTCTAGATATAAGGGGATTTTCGAAGATTATATCAGAAAATACCCTGAACAATGGTATATGTTCAGGAGGTTCTGGATAGGATGAAAACCTGCGTCATTATCCCTACATTTAACGAATCAAAGGCAATCGGAGAGGTCATCCGCCAGATCAAGAAATTCGAATTACCGGTTTTGGTGATTGACGACGGCTCAAGAGACAATACTTCAGAGGTTGCCCTGCAGGAAGGCGCAATAGTCATAAAAAATGAAAATAATTTAGGCAAAGGCGCTTCGCTAATAAAAGGGTTTAAATATGCGCTGGATAATGGTTTTGAAGGGGTAATTACCATGGACGGAGACGGCCAGCACTCGCCTGAGGATATACCGGTTTTCTTAAAAACAATAAGCGAAACCGCATGCGGTATTGTTATCGGCAACAGAATGTCCAGTACAAAAAATATGCCTTTCATCCGCCTTCTTACAAACAGGTTTATGTCTTGGCTCATCTCTTCAATATCAGAGCAAAATATTCCTGACTCTCAGTGCGGTTTCAGGCTGATAAAATGCGATGTCCTAAAACAAATAAATCTATGCACCGCAAAATATGAAACAGAATCGGAGGTCCTTTTAAAATCTTCCCGTAAAGGGTTTAAAATATGCTCTGTGCCGATAAATACGATTTACCGCGGAGAAAAAAGCCAGATCAGCCCTACCGTCGATACCATCAGGTTTTTCAAGATGCTCTTTAAGTTAATATTCCAAAGGAGAGAGGATTGATCCAGGTCTATACAGGAACAGGCAAAGGCAAGACTACGGCCGCTTTAGGTTTAGCCATCAGAGCTGCCGGTGCGGGATTAAAGGTATATATTGCACAATTTACTAAAGGCCGTCAATGCAGTGAACTCAATTCTCTGAAGAAATTTCGAAATATTAAAATTGAACAGTTTGGCAGATGCGGTTTTGTAAGAAAAATTACCTCTGCAGATAAGGCCTTGGCGGTTAAAGGAATTAACAGGGTAAAAGATATTATCAAAAAAAGGACATTTGACATCTTGATATTAGACGAACTTAATGTCGCTCTCGACCTGAAGCTTTTAGAAACGACGGATGTTTTAAAATTGTTAAAAAGGGCGCCCCGAAGGACGGAACTGGTGCTTACCGGAAGAAACGCGCCATTGGGGATCGTAAAGATCGCAGACCTTGTAAGCGAAATCAAAGAAATAAGGCATTATTATCATAAAGGGCTGATTGCCAGAAAAGGCATAGAATTTTAGATTTTGTTTGACAGGCAATTTATTTTTGCTATAATAAAGAAAATAGATTATGGGTCAAGGGAAGCCTGTGAGATTCAGGCGCAGTCCCGCTGCTGTATAGGATGATGAAAACCGAAAATCAGCCACTATTAGAAATAATAGGAAGGCTCGGCGAGTAAAGCGATTCCTTAAGCCAGAAGACCTGCCCATATTAACCCCGAGGATAGGGCCAGAGTTCATTAGGGTGCAACCCGCCAAATACTTAGGCGGGTTTTTTGTTTATATGAATAGAATAAAGATCCTGATAAGCGCATTTATATTTTTGGCCGGGTTAAGCCGGGCTGATACGGCCTTGGCTGAGCCGCTCCAGAGGTATATATCGCTTGCTCCATCTACTACGGAAATCTTGTTTGCCCTCGGCTTAAACCAGGAGATCGTCGGTGTCAGTTCTTACTGCGACTATCCTGAGCAGGCAGCAGGTAAAGAAAGGGTCGGCGATTTCAGTAGCCCGAATATTGAGAAAATAATATCACTGAGGCCCGATTATATTTTTTGTACAGGGCTTGAACAGGCGCCTGTTATCGAACAGCTTAAAAAATTAAAATTAAAAGTATATGTTTCCCACCCGCGTACTATCCAGGAACTTTTTTCTTCTATAAATGAAATCGGTATTATTGTTAATAAAGAATACACTGCCCAGCTGTTGATCCGAGAGATGACGGAGAAATTAAATATTTTAGAGGAACGCTCTCTAACGCTAACAAAAAATAAAAAACCGAAAGTTTTTATCGAAATCTGGCATAATCCGATCAGTACTGCGGGACAAAATTCGTTTGTCGGCCAGTTGATTGAACTTGCCGGAGGAGAGAATATCGCCAGTGACACTCAAAGAGATTATAGTATTTTTAGCGCTGAAGAAGTAATCAGGCGGGATCCGGATGTGATCATTATTGCCTATATGGGCCAGAATATTACCGGTATGACACTAAAGAAGCGTTTTGGCTGGGAAGATATAAATGCAGTTAAAAATAACCATGTCTATAATGATATTGACCCGAATATACTATTAAGGCCGAGCCCCCGTTCCATCGAGGGCATTGAGCAAATACAGGAAAAATTATTTATATCCTATGAAGCTGCATCTTAAAACCAGTTTAACAATACTTTTTTCAGTTCTTATCCTTTCCTTTATCATAGCTATCTTAAAGGGTTCAGTGGATATTTTAGCTAAGGACCTGCTTCTTAAGGAAAGCAGGACCATCCTTGTTTTAAGGATACTTCGTGTTTTCACGGCAATAGTCGTAGGAAGCGGGCTGTCAGTTTCTGGGATCGTACTCCAATCTATCATGAAAAATCCCCTTGCCGACCCCTACCTGTTAGGGACCTCAAGCGGAGCCGGGGTAGGTGCTGTTATTGCAACTGTATTATGCATATCAAGTATTTACCTGCCTTTTGCTGCTTTTATAGGGGCGATTATCAGTGTAATTATTGTGTATAGCCTTGCAAAACAGAATAACAAAATTAATACCCAGTCCCTGATACTTTCGGGGGTTATTGTGTCTATTGCCTTATCGGCAATTACCGTTTTTATTATCTCGACTTCGGGAAGCGAAACCTTGCATTCTGTCTCCTGGTGGCTATGGGGCAGCCTACAAGTATATGATTTCGGGCTTCTGGCTGTCGTAACCGCCATTGTTTTAACAGGCGTGATCTCTGTATATATATTTTCTCAGGACCTGAATGCGCTTAGCTTAGGAGATGAGGACGCGGTCCATTTAGGCGTAGATGCCGATAAAGTCAAAAGGATACTGATAATAATCGTATCTCTGATTGTTTCAAGCATTGTTTGCGTCTCAGGTACAATCGGTTTTGTCGGGTTGATAATACCCCACCTGATGCGTTTTATTGTAGGCCCCAATCACCGGATACTGATACCGACGTCGTGTATCGCTGCTTCCATATTTATGGTCATTTGCGATTTGCTGTCCCGTATCATCATGCCGCCGCTTGAGATCCCTATCGGGGTAATTACAGCTGTTTTAGGGGCCCCTGTTTTTATTATATTGTTAAGAAAATCACAGACAGTCAGATGAATAAAGAATCGTTTCTTATCAAGAATCTTAGCGGCGGATATCAATCCGGCTTAATAATAAAAGACATCTCCTTTGCCGTAAGGGAGGGGGGTTTTACAAGCGTTATCGGCCCAAATGGTTCGGGTAAAACAACGCTTCTGAGGATCCTCAGTAAAGTTTTACAGCCGCGCGATGGAACGATCCTTCTGGAATCGGAAGACATCTCAAAGATCTGCCTTAAAGATTTTTGTAAAAAAGTTGCTTTTGTTTCCTCTGATATTGCGGTAAATTTTCCTTTCAGCGTATGGGAAATCGTATCTATGGGAAGGATACCTCATTTAAAACGCATGCAGCAGGAAAAAAAAGAAGACCTTGCCGCAATTAATGCAGCTTTAGTTATGACTGACACTGCCCATTTAAAAGATAAATCTCTGGATGAGATCAGCGCCGGAGAAAAACAGCGCGTATTTATTGCAAGGGCATTGGCTCAAGAGCCGCAGATAGTGCTTTTAGATGAACCAACATCACATTTGGACATAGGCCATCAGATCCATATCCTCGACCTATTGACAAAATTAAACCGTGAAAAAAAGCTGACCATCATAATGGCGCTTCATGATTTAAACCTGGCAAGCCAATACTGCGACCAGATCATACTCCTTGATAACGGGAAAATATTTAAGTCCGGCCCGCCGGAAGAGGTGCTTACATATCAGAATATCGAAAATGTTTACAGGACTACGGTGGTCGTTAAAGAAAACCCTCTTAATTCTAAACCTTATGTAGTTCTAGTTCCTTCGGATTGTAAAAAATAAGATGCTTACCAGAATGATCTTAATAAGGCATGGGATAACCGCCTGGAATAAAGAGAGGAAATACTGCGGCTCTAGTGATGTCTGCCTCTCGCCTGAAGGCAAAAAGCAGGCAAAGAAATTGCAACAAAGGCTGGCGATGGAAAAGATTGATAAGGTTTATTCCAGTAATAAGAAGCGTGCGCTTCAGACCGCAAAAATCATTTTTAGTAAAGATAAGGTCGACGGATTGCACCAGTTAAATGAAATTGATTTTGGGTGTTTTGAGGGGCTGACGCATTGTCAAATCCTTAAACTTTTTCCGGAACTGTATAACTCCTGGCTGAAAAAGCCGGGCTCAGTCCGCATACCAAGGGCAGAAAAATTTTCCGAATTCAAAAAAAGAGTGCTTTGCGGATTTAAGCAGATCATTGCCAAAAACAAGAATAAAACAGTTGCCGTGGTCTGTCACGGAGGCTCAATTGCGGTATTGGTTAGCTGTATTGAAAAATCCTGTGGTTTTTGGCAATATATACCTTCTTCCGCAAGCATGACCATTATAGAATTCACTGCGGGAAAACCACGTTTAATGATCTTTAATGACACATCGCATTTAAACTAAAGGGAAAATGGCAAACATTACTTTTATCTTGGGTGGCGTCAGAAGCGGAAAAAGCACATTCGCCTCAAGTTTAGCTAAAAAGCACAGGAAGGTGGCTTTCTTTGCTACCTCAGAGGCGCTTGATGATGAAATGAGAAAGAGAATAGCGCTTCACAAGAGAAGGCGGCCTAAAAACTGGAAGACCATTGAAGCTGTCGATAACCTGGCTGAGTCAATTGGTAATATAAGGGGGGATTTTGATTGCGCGATTATTGACTGCATAACGCTTTATATCGCTAATTTATGCTGCAAAAATATAAAAGCTGAACTTATTGAAAGAGCCATAAAAAAAATCATGTTCGCTTTACGCAGGTCGCTTATTGATGAATGGATAGTAGTTTCAAATGAAGTCGGGCAGGGGATAGTCCCTGTAAGCAAAATGGGAAGGGAATTCAGGGATATTGCAGGTAAAATTAACCAAATTATAGCTAAAGAGGCCGATACTGTTATTTTTATGATTGCTGGTATTCCTCAGAAAGTAAAATAATGAATAAAATCCAAGAAATAATACAAGGGATAAAACCGCTTGATTTAGGCATTATGGAAAAAACTCAAGTGCGCCTGGATAACCTCACGAAACCACAGGGGAGCCTGGGGCGCCTTGAGGAATTGGCAAAGATAATTACCGGTATTACCGGCAACGAAAATCCCGGATTAGAAAATAAGGTTATTTTCACATTGGCATCTGACCACGGCGTTACCGAAGAAGGAATAAGCCCTTATCCCAAAGAGGTCACTGCGCAAATGGTCTACAATTTCTTAAATGGCACTGCGGGTATCAATGTCCTATCGAGGCATTGCGGAGCGAGGGTTGTCGTTGTGGATATCGGCGTAGCGGAAGAAATAAAAATAAAGAAAGACCTGATCGTAGAAAAAATAAATTACGGAACTAAAAATATGATCAATGGTGCGGCTATGAGCATGGAGGAGGCGGAAAAATCCATTGAAACAGGCATGCGGGTATTTGAAACCGAGTTAGCAAAGGGAATAAATATGGCCGGTACAGGCGAAATGGGCATAGGTAATACAACTGCTTCAAGCGCAATAACAGCTTGTTTATGCGGAAGACCCATAGAGGAAGTCACCGGCAGAGGGGCAGGGCTTGATGATAAGGGCTTAGAGCACAAAATCAGGGTCATAAACAAGGCATTGGAAATTAACCGGCCCGATCCCGGGAATCCCATTCAGGTACTGTCAAAGATCGGCGGATACGAGATTGGCGGATTGACAGGAATTATATTGGCGTGTGGTTTTTATAAAATACCTGTAGTCATTGACGGTTTTATATCCGGGGCTGCTGCGCTTATCGCCTACAAGCTTCAGCCAAAAATCAAAGATTACATGATTGCATCACACTGTTCGATGGAAAAGGGCCACGGGGTGATCTTAAGCCAGATAGGGCTTAAACCTTTACTGGATCTTGGCCTGAGGTTAGGGGAAGGAACCGGCAGCGCTTTAGCAATGAATATTATCGAGGCAAGCGTAAAGATACTTAGCCAGATGGCCACTTTTAAAAACGCGGGAGTTTCAGAAAGAACAAAATGATAATCCAGGCCGCAAAAAGTATATTATTCTCCCTTCAATTCTTGACAGTATTGCCAATCCGCTTTAAGAAAGTCGATAAGGAAATGGCTGCAGATTCATTAATATTCTTTCCGCTTTCCGGGGCGGTTATTGGGTTACTTTTGATTTTATTATTCAATGCCCTTTTTATATGCAATTTTTCTTTTCTTACGATAGACATCATAGTTATCGTTGCGCTTATAATCCTGACCGGAGGAATCCACCTTGATGGCTTATCGGATACTTTTGACGCCTTTTTCAGCGCTAAAAAAAAAGAAGAAATACTACTTTTGATGCGCGACCCTCATGCCGGCGTTATGGGCACCCTTGCTGTAATCAGCGTATTGCTTTTAAAGATCGGCCTCTTATATTCGGCTGATTTTCGGTCATCCGGGATTTCTTTATTTTTAATGTGTGTATTAAGCCGCTGGGCAATCGTTCTTTTAATGTGCTTCTTTCCTTACGCGCGGAAAGAAGGTAAAGCAAAAGAATTCATCGAAGGGGCAAAGTTCAATAAGTTCGTTTTATCTACTTTTCTTTGTATTGTGCTTGTCTTTGTATTTTCAAAAACAACAGGCCTCATTATTATGGCCTTTATAGGGTTGGTTACATATTTTTTCGGAAAGTTCTCACAAAACAAGATCGGCGGCATTACCGGAGATATCATCGGGGCAACAAATGAGATCAACGAAGTGCTGGTTTTGCTAAGCATAAATATATTAGAAAGGATTAACTAATGAGCAAGAAAAGCGCTATCTCATCCTGGAGCGGCGGCAAAGACAGCTGTTTGGCCTGTTATAAAGCCATGCTGCAAGGATACCAGGTTGATTATCTGCTTAATTTTATATCTTCTGATTCAAAACGAGGGTGTTTCCACGGGATTGAGTCGGGGTTAATGAAACTTCAGGCTGAATCAATAGGGATACAATTGATACAAAAAGAGGTAACCGCTGACATGAAAAAATACGAAGAAGAATTTAAGGATGCGGTCAGGGCCCTTGCGGGAAACGAAATAAAACAAATGGTTTTTGGGGACATTTTTTTGTTAGACCAAGTCAACTGGGTCGAGCGGGTTTGCGGCGATATCGGGATCACCCCTGTTGAGCCCCTTTGGAATAATAAGCCGGAGGACATCGTAAACGAGTTTCTTGATTCAGGTTTCGAAGCGGTAATCGTAAGTGCTCAGGCAGAAAAATTAGGCAAAGAATTCATCGGCAGGCATATTGATAAAAAATTAATCTGCGAGCTCAAAGAAAGGAGGGTTTGCCCCTGTGGAGAAAACGGGGAATTTCACACACTTGTTATAGATGGGCCGATCTTTAAGAAACGCATCGAGATCACTAAAGCAGATCCCATACTTAAGGAAGGTTTTTGGAAACATTGGTTTTTGGATATCAAAGAATATAATTAAACCGAGTAAACGAAGGAAGTTCCGGTGAGATCCCGGATGTCCTGACAAGCTATTGCTAGCTGTCGGGATCCCGATCCGACTGATTGATGGTTGTATCGGGGCTGCCGCGCAACGGTAATTGCCTAAATAGGCATTAGCCCGGTCGATCGTTTACCGCAAGGGAAGTACCTTCGCGATTGAGGGAAAAGGAGAATAGAATGAAATTTATTGGCGCATTTACTAAATTATTATTTTCTGTTTTATTGATTGCCTCCTGCCTGGCCAGGCAGGCATATAGCCAAGAGGAAGATGTGTTGCTGGAAAAAATAGTAGTTACGCCGTCTAGGACTTCTGAGAATATAAAAGGGACGACAAGCGATGTTTCCGTATTCAGCAGTGAAGAAATAAGCCAGGAGAACGAAGTCGAAGTTAAGGATGTCATAAAAGAAACAATAGGTTTAGACCTGGTGCAAACAGGAAGTTTCGGCGGGACGACTTCAGTATTCTTGCGAGGCATGAATTCAGGGCAATCAAGAATAATGATCGATAATATCCGGGTATATGACCCGATTGACGCAAATGCCTCATATAATATGGCCCACCTTGGTGTCGGTAATATTGACCGTATAGAAATCGTCAGAGGGCCGCAAAGCGTGCTTTATGGCTCTGATGCAATGGGCGGCGTGATCAATGTT
>VGKM01000044.1 GCA_016867005.1 Candidatus Omnitrophota bacterium
GCATATTTTGGCTCTAAAGTATGGGGGCAGAAATTAAGCGCTACGGCGAATAAAAACAGGTAAAACACCATAAAACGGAATAGGGCTTTTTTGGCATCGCCCTTTTTATCCGGAGCGCCAAAATACATAACAGCCATACAAAATAAAAACAGGCCGAAATACAAATAATTCGCCCAATTGCCCGGGCCCGAGAACATAAAAGAACCCGGTAGGTCAACGAAAACCGTCGAGATCACGCCTTTTAACCGCAATAAAAAGTTGTCAAAATAGAACTTCCACAAAGGCATGTCCGTAACCTGGACAAGATATTTCCCTCCCCTTATGTTGTATAATGCACCCGGAGAATAGCCAACCGCAAACCCTGCAAGAAAAAAGTAGAATTTAAACTTCAGAAAGAAATTCTTTTCGATAAAAAACCAGAAGATGATCAAAGCTGCCAGAAAAACCGCAAAGATCTTAACACTATAAAGCCCGAAGCCGCAGGCAAGCCCTAAAAATAAATATAAATATTTCGGCCCATTGCCTTTTTTATCAAAATTTAAATAAGAAAACATTAAGAGCGACAGGATTATAAAGAGATTTGCCTGGCTGTGGAACCCCCAGGACATTAAAGACGCCTTAGTAAAAGACGGCGGGCTGAAGATAAAAAATAGCCCGAAAAATAACATGGCAAGATAGCCGTAATATTTCCTGGCAAAGGCAAGCCATAATACCAGCGTAGAAACAGTTATAAATAATGCTGTCAATTTCAACGACAAATATCCCGGGCCCAAAACCAGGAAAAAAGGCACAGCGGCAATACCCGCAACCAAAGCATCGCCTTTTTCCGAAAGGTATTGGTAGTTTAACAGCGGCATTACGAGCCTGTTATTGATAATGCTATCGGCTATAAGACCTGCATGCCTTTCTCTGACTTCGAAGGTATCAAAGAAAAGGGTAAACAAAGCAGTTACCCATACCGCTAAAAATAATAGAACCAATAAGCCGATGGTTAATTTCGTGTTAATTCTCATTTTTTTCGGCGCCTGCCTTATTCCACATTATCCGCAAGGCAAAAAGCCCCCCCAGCCATAAATTATAAAAATCCCGGAAATTCCTGATTGAAAATACCTGTTTCAGCAAATACCGCCTCCGGAGGTAAAATTTTTTATAAATCTCCTTTATTTTCAGGTTAATATCCTCTCTGGTAAATGCCTCAAAATCGCAAAAGCCCTCGTACATCTTCGGGATCTCAGATGAAAAAGCAAGCCGGCAGCCCTTAACAGATAGCGCCTTGTAAAATGCCGAGCCCGGATAAGGTATACTGGCGGTAAGATGGATCAGGTCAGGGCCTAACTCTATTGCTAAATCAGCTATCTTATCCAGTTCTTCCAAACTTCTTGAAGGAGGGCCGACCATAAAAAACAGGCGGCTCTTCATACCGTACTTTTTTAACAAGCGCATACCGGCATAAACACGCTCTTTAGAAAACTTCTTGAATTGCCTTATGGTCTCCTCCTCAGCCGACTCAACCCCCAGGGAAACCTGGCAACAACCTGCTTTTTTCATCAGCGCAAGCATCTCTTCATCAAAGGAATCAAAACGGCTGTAACATTGCCATTCGCATTTTTTATGAAATTTGTTTTTTAACATCAAATTACACAAATCCATTACCCATTTTTTATCAAGGGTAAAGGTGTCGTCGCGGAACTGAAATGAATTCTTTCTAAATTCATTATAGAGATAATCCATCAAAGACATGACATAAACAGGAGAGTGTTTTCTGTATGTATTTTTCCAGAATCCGGGCGCAGGGCAAAAATAACAATTGCCCGTACACCCCCGGCTGGCAACGATGGAAATGGTATTCCTACCCCTGCCAACCGCGTTGCCTATATGATAATTCCCCATAGGCAAAAGGTCATATGCCGGAAAGGGCAATTTATCCAGGTCGCTTATAAAGTCCCTTTCTTCGTTCATATATATTTTTCCGTCAAGCTTATACCCCAGCCCGCGCACACGTGAAAACCCGTTATTCTGCTCCAGGGCCCTGCATAATTCCAAAAATGCATCTTCGCCTTCGCCTTTTATTATAAAATCGACATAGTCATCTGCCAGGACTTCCTCGCCCAGAAAAGTAGGGTGGTACCCCCCAAAGACAATTTTTACAGAAGGCAATGCCTCTTTAAGTTTCTTGCTTAAAACCCTGGCTCTTGAATAGAGCGCAGAGTTTGAAGTAATGCCTATTACATCCGGTGCGAATCGAGCCGCAAGCTTGACAGTTTCCTCCATCCCCGCTCCTAAGCCCGGGGCATCGATGATTTTCACAGGGTAAGAATATTTTCGCAGATAGCCGGCTAAATATGCCAGGCCCAAGGGCGGCAAAACAGGCGCGCTGTCAGAGAGAAAAGAAAATATTTCTTCCTTATCGTAAGGAGGGTATACGAAAAGCACCTTCATGGCTTTAACAAGGAATTAATCCTCCCCCATAACAGCTTAAGCCCTCTGAAAAACACAAAAGGGTTTAATCTGAATAAATAAGACGGCCTCAAATAATACCTGAGCATCGCCCCGCGTATGAACCGGTCAATATCTTCCTGGCATTGATAACCCGCTTGCTTAATCCTGCTGCCTTTATACGGGATCACCCTGTGCAAAGAAATAAAATCCGTGTCCAGTTCGCGCATAAAACTAAAGGCCTTTTTGCGATGGGCTTTGGTTTCATCCGGCAGCCCGAAGAGATAAAAAGCCAATGTTTTAATTCCTGCTTCTTTGCACATCCTGACAGCTTTCTTCATCTTTTCGACAGTAATACCCTTGTTAATGCCATCCAAAAGCCCTTGCGTGCCGCTTTCCACTCCGAGATGGATTATCCTGCAGCCGGAATTTTTCATTTTCCCCAACATTGCCTCATCCAAAAGGTCTGCGCGCGCCTGGCAGGACCATTGAAATTTGTATTCTTTTTCAATCAGATAATCACACAGTTCCTCGGCTGTTTTTTTGTCGGAAAGAAAATCCAGGTCCATAAAATATGCGGATTTTACCCTGTATTTTTCCACGGCTGTGCTGACTTCAAGCATTATCTGCTCTTTTGACTTTACCCTTAAACCGTCTCCATACATTACTTTGTTACAGAAACTACAGTTAAACCTGCAGCCCCTGCTTATTTCAAATAAAGAAAGCCTCCTGCCCAAAATCTCGTAGGAATACCTGTTAAAATCCAGCAGGTGGAATGCCGGCACAGGCAATTTGTCCATTTCCACCGGCGCTTGTTTTGCGGTCATTACAACCTTATCCCCGTCTTTATAACAAATCCCCCGGGCCGAGGATAAATCATTTTTACTGCAAATATCCAGGACGCTATATTCCGGTTCGCCTAAAATGACCGCTCTTGCCTTAGTTGTTTGCAGCATGGCCTCCGGCTCCGCTGTCCCATGGTAGCCGGTTACATAAAGCTCATGATTGGCCTCTCTTAAATAATTAACCGCATCTAAAAAAGGGCTGATATCTATATTAGGGCATTGCCACCTGTCCAAAGCAGAAGAAGTGACAAATATTTTGTCAAAACCTCCGGCGGACTTTTTTATTTTTTCCGGCTTAATGCGCAAAGCATGGGCGTCAAGGATCTTAACCTTGTGCCCTGCACTTTCCAGGACCGCCGCACAATTAGCCAGGTCCAAAGGAGGGAATATTCGGTTATAAGTAAATTCGCCTCTGCTATAAGGATAAGGAAAACTGGGTTTTACCAATAATACTTTCATCGTTAATATTTAAGGTCCAGATCAAAAATACAGCTGGTAACCCTGCGTAAAAATCTCAGCGGGAGTTTTACCTGTAAAAAACTTTTTGCGGCAAACTTCAGAGTGCGTAACCTGAAACTATTCAGCAAATAGGCCTTTGCCCGCTGGCGCTTTAAAACATCTATTCCCAGCTCCGGAGTATAACCGTCATTCTTAAATATTTCGCCGATGTTCATGCCTTTGGCGTATTGAGAATACCATAAGGAGCCGGGGTAAGGATAAAAAATCGTATAATTAATAAAATCAAAACCGATACTCCTGGACAACCTGATGTCCTCTTTGATACTAAGAAGGCCCTGCCCCGGAAGCCCGATCATAAAATAGCCGGTTACTTCAATTCCTTCTTTGCGGGCCGCATCCACAATGCGCTTAAGCATACTGCTCTCACATTCTTTGCCCATTGATTTTTGCAAGCCCCTATCAAAGGTCTCAACGCTTAAACAGATGCTATAGCATCCTGCTTTTGCCATATCTGAAAAAACAGCCAGGTCATCTATATCCTGCGGAGGTATGCCGTTAGGGCACTGCCAGGACATCTTTAACCCTGAGCCCGCAAGCTCCCTGCAAAATTCCTTTACCCTTTTTGTCCCGCCGCCGAAAAAATTAGCGTCTTCAATATGGAATTCTTCCATCCGGTATTTATCCGCAATTAATTTGAGCTCTTCTATCACGTTTTTAACGGGGCGCCCCTGCCAGCAATGATTTAAGGCCGGCTCCGGGCAATAACTGCACCTCCGGTTGCATCCAATACTGGTAATGATCTGAGTATACCTCTTTCTCTTGGTGAACATCCCCTGGTATCTTTCAAGAGGGAACAGCTCGCGGTCGGCGAAAATGGTATTGTCAGGGGTACCCTGCCCGGATATTACTTGATCAAAACAATCCCGGTATTCTTTTAAAAGCTCGTCTTTAAAAACCTCGGCAAACGGGCCGTTAACAATGATGGGCAAAGACGGAAATGACCTTTTTATTTCTCTGCATAAAGGGAGCACGCTTTTTAAACTGTAGCATATCAAAGAAATGCCGTAAGAAGCCGCAGATACGTTTATCATGCCGATGCCATTATCGCTGATTATTTTTTTCACCTCTTCCGTGCCGTTAAAAGACAGGTCAACGCCGAAAACTTTATGGCCGGCGGATTTTAAAACAGCACCTAGCTGGCCAAGGCCCAAAGGGTAGGCCTTTTCAGACCTCTTAAATGACGGCTCAATCAACAGGATGTTCATGCTTCATCTTCTCCATCTCGCGGTGAAAATCAAAGGAATTATTAAATAATATCCTGTTCATATGCGAATACCGGCTGAAAAAATATTCATCGTAACGGTCCCGCACAGCGAATACAAAAAGCGGGAATATTAATGCTATAACCATGGCCCAGGCCTGTCCCCTGCCTTTTATTTTACGGTAGCATACCGGCGCAGATAAAAGTATGAGAAAAAAAGCATAATGTATAAGCTTAAACTGGCTGAGCAATACGGCCAGGATATACATAAGCCCTGAATAAGTAAGCCAGCGGGTAAGCTTGTCCTTCGAAGGGAAGAAAAAGAAAATTGCCTGAAAGAAGCTTCCTCCGATGACCCAGGCAATAAAATCAACGTTATTCCAGAGGTCTGTTTGCGGCCTTAGGGGCGTATGCCCTTCCCGGAAAAAACCTCGCAGCAATCCGAAATAATCATACCTGCCTAAATAATCCCAGGCAAAAATCTTACCCATGACAGGCAGGTTTTTCGTAAAGATCCCGAAACCCAAGACAAATAAAATCAGCAGCCCCGAAACCGCGCCCAGGCGTTTATAAAGATTCCCTGCCTGCTTCCTCTCCAGGAATATTCCGGCGAAAGTAATTACCAGCACCCATGAAAAAACAAGCGATATTTCCTTAGTGAAAAAAGCCAGTGCGCATGCGCAATAAAACAACGGCCATGCGCGGACACTAAGAGCAAAAATCTGCGCCAATAGTAAAAACACCCATAAATGCGTGCTGATAGCAATGTGATTTGGATACTTAAGCACAAGCCAGTAATAACCGCACATTGCCGCAAGTATTATTGCCCCGCTTCCATAATTCCGTATTCGCTCAAAAGACCCTTGCGCAAGCTCCCAGGCAATAAGAGATGCCAGCAACAGGCAACAGAAAAAATAAAGATAAAAGATAAAAAATGAATCACCGAAAATTACCGAGTTGATAAAGTAGATGTAAGTCGGAGCCAATTCATAAGCCAGAAAACCGAATTTGTCTTCATGTTCTAAATGCCAATAAGGGAAAAAACCGCTCCTTAACCCTCTCATCATCCCTACTTTCTCATGGAGATCTGTTTGCGCCCCCGTAGGCAGGCTGAGTATTGCTTCCTGGCGGCAATCAAAAACAAAATTTGCCTGTTTAATTAACGGCAAGGCGAATACAGCTGTCAATAAAAGCAGGGTTACAAAAACGGCAACAAAGCGTTTTAACGAAATCTTAATGGAAGCGGGCAGAAAAAATTCATTTTTATGCCTTAGCCCGCAAAAATAAATATAAAATATTAACGAGATCAAAGTAGTAATGCCTAATAAGCCCCATCTGGTTATGCCTATATTCAAAATCCTGATGAGATTAACATTTAAAACCAGGATTATGATGCTCAGGATAACGGAACTAAGAAAATCTGCAAAACAGACCTCTTTATCTTTCTTTATCCCAAGCAACAGCAAAAAACCCGGGAAAAAATAAAAAACCGTCAATCCAGTAATGGTATAAACTGATTGCAGTAAGATAATCGGAAGGCAGGCATTAGCTACATTAAAAAACATAAGCAGGCTCGCCAAATGGACAAACCAAACCCCCAGCCAGATTAATATTAAATCACTCCATTTTACCCGCATATAATTTTCTTCTTCTTTATCCATGTTACAACGCTTGAGATGACCAAAACCGCATTAAACAAAAGATAGGGGTTCATAAAACATGTCGAGATAAACCGGAAGAAATACTTGGGCCTCAGGTAATACCTAAGAGTCGCCCTTCTTATCCACGCCTCCTGGTCGATGCCATCCAGGCTTAGGCCTCCGCCGATATTTGGGTCAATTACAAAAGATTCTTTAAAAACCGGCCTTTCATTAACATACCAGAATCTATCTTTTAAAACATTGTGCTTTATCCCCCAATCATAAAAGCCGTTACCGGGATAAGCTATCCCTTTGCAAAACTGCGCGAATAAAGAATTAACTCGAGCCGCAAGTCTAATAGTATCATTTATGCTTTCTATTGACTCAGAGGGGCTGCCAATTATATAAATACAATGGGCCAAAATCCCGGCTTTATGGGTAAGAAAGACGGCCTTTTTATTATCTTCTACCGTATTCCCTTTATTTATTTCAACGAGTATCCTGTCCGACCCTGATTCCAGGCCATAGGTAATCAGGTGGCATCCCGCATCTTTCATCATTTTCAAAACATGAGGGCCTACCTCGTCAGGCCGCGCGTTGCACCTCCAATTGATCCTCAGCTTGCTTTCTTTAAGCAATGCGCAAAATTGTTCCAGCCATAAACGATCCGCTGTTAAACTTGAGTCCTTAAAAACAATGTAGGCGGCTTTGAATTTTTCATTAAGTTGTTTGATCTCTTCCAGGACATTTGCAGGGCTGCGCATCCTTAAATTTTTTCCATGTATAGTATGTACGCTGCAAAATAGGCATTTGTGGGGGCAACCGCGGCCAGCCATCATAGGCAAGAAAACTGCCTTATTAGAATACGGTATCCTGTAAGAACCGATTTTGAACTTATCAATAAGCCCAAAATCGGGATATGGCAGATTATCCAGGCATTCAATAAACTGCTTTTTGGGTTTGATCACCGGCTCTGCCGTGCCCCTATAAACGATCCCATCAATAGAATCTGAGGCCTTGTACCCGTTTTTGCAGAAATCAAAAAAACTTTTCTCCGACTCCCCTAAGAACAGATAATCCACATCAGGGCTATGCTTAAATGTTTCAGCAACAGTCGCGCTGACATGGCTGCCTCCCAGGCAAATTATGATACCCTTTGACGCTTTCTTTATCCCGCTGGCGATCTTTAGGGCTGTAGCATATACAGGAGTCATAACGCTGATACCGACAACATGCGGGGCAAAAGCCGTGACGCGCTGCACAACTGTATTAACATCTAATCCTTCATGCTCTGCATCAATCACCGCCGGATCCTGGCCCAATGGCTTAAGCATAGTAGCCAAAAAAGTAACGCCTAAAGGAGGCATTGAATAAAATGGTTTATTCCCCGGGGAAATAGGCGGGTATACTAAAACTATCTCTTTCTTTTTCATAGATAAAATACTATAACAGCCATCTTTCTTCCAGTGCCTTGCCGGCCTACTCAACCTTAGAAAGAAAGCGCCTAATTTATTCGGTTATCCTTTCAAATAAAAATAACTTAAGGGAATCCTCCTGAAAAACCCCGGATAGCTTCAAATCATCGTCATTCTCAAGCCAGCTCATTTTCTCGCGGAGCCCGGCCTTATAAAGCTCATTTTCATCAGGCAAAACAACAAACCAGATCCTTTTATACCGGCCCCTCAGCACAGCGATATCCCGCGGGATAAAGCTGTCTTGAATATCATAAAGAGCAGGCGGCATTTTCCCGGCGCGGTCAAAGTACCCGCCCAGGTCGCCGTTCCATATCGTATCTTGCGATAAATACACACGGAAATCCCTGGGTTCGATCTTTCCCCTATACACCTGAAACGGCTGATGAGTAAACATATGCGCGTGCACAATCGCATCTTCCGGCCCCAGGCTTTGTTCAATAAGCTTAATGGAATCCTTAATCTTGATTTTAGGGAAATTTCCATGGCGCAGCTCATTTTCGGCAATGACGGAATTT
>VGKM01000045.1 GCA_016867005.1 Candidatus Omnitrophota bacterium
TCTTTACACCGGTTATAGCGTTCCGCCGTTCTATGATTCTTTGATTGCCAAGCTTATTGTCCATGCTGATGATCGCAAACAGGCAATTGCCAGGATGCGCAGAGCGTTGGGTGAGTTTATGGTGGAGGGGATAAAAACAACTATACAGTTTCATCTCAAGGTGCTTGAAAACCCCGATTTTCAGCGAGGCGACTATTCGACAAAGTTTATTGAAGAAAAACTGCTCAAGGTGGCACATGATACGAAGTAATCCCCAGGGTGATTTGCCCAAGATAGATAAATCAGCGTTTATTGATCCGACGGCGGTTGTGATCGGAAAAGTTAAGATAGGCAGGAATGTGTTGGTTGCTCCGGGCGCGGTTATTCGGGCCGATGAGGCAGGGAGTTCAATCTCGATCGGGGATAATTGTAATGTGCAGGACAGGGTGATTATCCATGCTCTTGGGAAGAGTGCGGTGAGAATTGGGAAAAACACGTCATTGTCGCACGGCTGCATTGTCCACGGTCCTTGCGGGATCGGCAAAGAGTGTTTTATCGGTTTTGGCTCCGTTATTTTTAAAGCCACCTTGCATAAGTGCGTCTTTGTTAAGTTTTTGGCTGTAGTTTCAGGAGTTGTTATACCCGCTCGGAGGTTAGTCGGTGACGGAATGGTGGTTGATACGGCAGAGAAAGTGAAAAAATTGACTTTAGCTTCTACGGAATCAGAAAAATTTACCCGAAACGTGTTAAAGGCGAATCTTGAGTTAACTCGAGGATATAAAAAGGAGGCATGATTATGACAGATAAGGCTCTTGTTGGTATTGTTATGGGAAGCGACTCGGATTTAGAAACTATGCAGGAGACAACAAAGGTATTAGAGAAGTTTGGTATTAGCTATGAGGTAAATATTATTTCCGCGCATCGTACTCCGCAACGGGCTCATGAATACGCCGTAAGCGCGGAAAAAAGAGGCCTTGAAGTCATAATTGCAGCAGCCGGAGGGGCGGCGCACTTAGCCGGGGTAATGGCTGCCTGGACAGTTCTCCCCGTGATCGGTGTTCCTATGCAGACGCAGTTATCCGGTGGTTTAGATTCGCTTCTTTCTATGGTGCAGATGCCCGGCGGGGTACCGGTGGCTTGCGTTGCCACAGGTAAGGCCGGAGCCAAGAACGCCGCGTTGTTAGCCGCGCAAATCATAGGCATTAAGTATTCAGAGGTTAGAGAAAAGATGAGAACATATAAACAAAAAATGGCTGACGAGGTCGAAGAGAAAAACAGGAAGATAAAGGAGGCAAAAAGTGGGTAGCGAAAAATCAAAAGTAGAATTTAACGTCCAGGACGATTTAATTGAGATTCGCTATTTTGATACCCCTAAGGACGAGCGGTATCGATCCTGGAAGCTTCCTGTATCAATAGCGGATAGCGTAATTGCATGGCGGCAAAAGATAAATAAGCAAAAGAGCACCTTCCCTTTAAGAGAAAGAACCAAGGTGTGCGAGATTACTATGAATTCGGATAAGAGCGTTGAAATAAAATCATTGGATTCTATGGGGCGGACTAATATGCCTGGTTGGAGTTTGCCTATTCTTGCGGTTGATAACTTAGGTGAGTGGAGAGTAAACACCAGAACTAAAGGAAAGGAATAACTATGTTACTGTCAGATAAAGTAAGGCATATCAGCCCTTCGCCGACATTAAGCATTACTGCAAAAGCTAATAAGATGAAGGCCGAAGGTATAAATATCATAGGTTTTGGGGCGGGTGAACCGGATTTTGATACGCCGCTTAACATCAAAGAGGCAGCTAAGAAGGCGATAGATAAAGGTTTTACTAAATATACGCCGACTGCGGGAATAAAAGAATTAAAAGAAGCTATCTGTGCCAAGTTCAAAAAAGACAATAATCTGGAGTATGCTCCTGATGAAGTCCTTGTGTCCTGCGGCGCGAAGCATTCCATATTTAATATTGTTTTAGCGCTTTGCGGGGAGGGTGACGAAGTGATATTGCCGTCGCCTTACTGGGTAAGTTATCCAGAGATGGTTAAGGTCGCGGGGGCAAAATCTGTAATACTCAATACCACACAAGAAACAAAGTTCAAGATAACGCCAGAGCAGTTGAAAAACGCCATAAATCAAAAAACAAAACTACTTATTCTTAATTCTCCGTCTAATCCTACGGGTATGGTTTATAGCGAGCAGGAACTTAAAGAGATAAGCAAGATAGTTCTCAAGGCTGGAATTTATTGCCTTGCCGACGAGATTTACGAAAAAGTAATTTACGATGAGAATCACATCAGCATAGCGTCATTAGGCAGCGAGATGAAGCAGAAGACGATAGTGGTCAACGGGGTGTCTAAAGCATACTCTATGACCGGCTGGCGCATCGGCTATTGCGCGGGGCCAAAGGAAATTATTCAAGCGATGTCTAATCTGCAAGATCATTCCACTTCTAACCCAACGTCAATAGCGCAGGCGGCAAGCGTTGAAGCGCTGACCGGCAGTCAAGACGATCTATCGAAAATGGTGGCGGAGTTTAAAGAGAGGCGCGATTTTATGGTCAATAGAGTAAATGCGATTAAGGGCTTGCATACGCTGAAACCGCAAGGGGCCTTTTATTGCTGGATAAATATATCAAGTATCCTGAATAAAAGTATTAACAACAAAAAAATATCTAATTCCCTTGAATTGACAGACGTGCTTCTTCAGGCCGCGCATGTTGCTGTGGTCCCTGGAGGTGTATTTGGTGATGATAATTACATCCGGCTTTCGTACGCAACCTCAATGGGGAATATTGTTGAAGGTTTGAATCGGATCGAGAATTTTATTAGCAAAATAAACTGATATTGATGTGCTAAAGAGAGGTGGCAGATGAATAACCCGAGATCAGATCAGCCGTCCGAGACGGCAAAAATAACAATCGGCGATAAGGTTGTCTCTTGTCCTGTTGTCACAGGTGTTGAGAATGAGAAGGCCCTGGATATATCAGGACTGCGCAACCAAACAGGTTATGTAACGTATGATGAGGGGTATGCCAATACCGCCTCCTGCTTAAGCAGTATCACTTTCATAGACGGGGAGAAAGGGATCTTGCGATATAGAGGGATCCCTGTTGAAGAACTTGCCGAAAAGAGAAGCTTTATTGAAGTCGCTCATTTGCTGATTTTCGGGCACTTGCCGTCAGTTTCGGAAAAAAGCGCTTTTTCCAAGCTTCTTACCAGCAACTGCATGATCCATGACAATATGGTCAAGCTTTTCGACAACTTGCCCAGTTCAAGTCACCCCATGGCCACATTGTCGGCGATGGTGGTGACACTCTCCGCTTATTATCCTGAATTAATAAAGCCTGAGATGAGCGCGGAGGAGATGAATAAGATTATTGCCGAACTTCTTGCCAAGATCAGGACTCTTGCGGCGTATTCATATAAAAAATCTATCGGCGAGCCTATCATTTACCCGAAACGCGAGTATAAATATGTGGAAAACTTTCTTCATATGATGTTTTCTACGCCTGTAGATGAATACCCTCTGGATAAGGAAGTGGTTGATGCCTTAGAGAAGATACTCATTCTTCACGCCGATCATGAGCAGAACTGCAGTACTTCAACCGTACGGTTGGTGGGAAGTTCAAAGGCCAATCTTTTTGCATCTATCTCTGCGGGTATTTGTGCCCTCTGGGGGCCTTTACACGGCGGGGCTAATCAAGCTGTTATTGAGATGCTTGAGGAGATCGTCAGGGACGGGGGAGATGTCAAAAAAGTGATTGAGAAAGCAAAGGACAAAAATAATCCCTTTCTGCTCATGGGTTTTGGCCATCGTATTTATAAGAATTTTGATCCCCGCGCAAAGGTCATCAAAGGTATATGCGATACGGTGCTCACGAAGCTGGGGATAAATGATCCTTGCCTTGAGGTTGCAAAAACGATAGAGGAAGCGGCTCTGAAAGATGATTTCTTCATTCAGCGCAAACTCTATCCCAACGTTGATTTTTACAGCGGCATAATTCTTCGCGCGATCGGTATACCGACGAATATGTTTACCGTTATCTTTGCCATGGGGCGGCTTCCCGGATGGATCGCGCACTGGAAGGAGCAATGCGAGTCTCCCAATAAAAAGATCGGGCGGCCCCGTCAAATCTATGTCGGGGCTCCGCTCACACATATATAACAATGTCCATTTAAACAAATATTTGGATTAACGGCATGGTAAAGAAGATATTTTTATTCACAACGGTAATTCTATTTGCGGGATTGACGGGATTTTTTGGCCGCCAGTATTACGACCAGTATCAAAATGTCAAGCATGAGAGGCAGTTAAAAAATGCGCGAGAAGCTTCATGGAATGAGTTACGGCACCGCATTAATGATGAAATAAAAGAATTCAAGGGCGAGGCCGGGATAGTAATTAAAGACCTGCAGACCGGCTGTGAATTTTCATACAACAAAGCGAAACTGTTTCCATCGGCAAGCCTCGCGAAGATTCCTATTATGGCGGCATCTTTCCTTGCGGCAGATCAGGGGAGGATAAAACTCGACCGCAACATTGCTCTAAAGGGGTCAGATAAACTCACCGGTTCGGGCGCGTTGAAGGATATGCCTTCAGGGACGACTTTCAGCGTGGAGCGGCTTATCGGACTTATGATTTATGATAGCGATAATACCGCCACCAATATGGTTACAAATACGGTTGGCATGGATTACTTGGGAAAGGCTTTTAAGAACTTTGGGTTGAAAAATACGGATCTATCCAGAAAGATCGCTGACTATAAGTCCCGCGATAACGGTATAGAAAATTACACAACAGCGGAAGACATGGCTTTGCTTCTTGAGAAGATGTATGGCCGGAATTTAGGCAATAAGTCTGTTTCGGAGAAATGCATCGCTATGCTTAAATTGACGCGCATGAATGATCGTATCCCGAAGTATTTACCCGTAGAAACCATCGTTGCGCATAAGACAGGACTTGAAAAAGAAGTATGCCATGATGTTGGTATTGTTTTTACGAGCAAGGGAGATTTTATTATTTGCATTCTGATTAAGCACGCGAATTCCAACAGTGTTCCCTCTAAGGAATTGATTGCAAAAATATCCATGCACACATATGGATATTTTATCGGTTTAAAAAAGCAGTAGTTTCAACTTCACCTTTTCGATTCTTTGGAAGTCTCTGTTTTTCTCAAAGTGAATCTGTATATGAAGCGCGGGGGAAAGTTCTCGTTATCTCCTTGCTTGTTTTTGTACGCAGTATCCTGAAATAGCGCAGAAGATCATGACAATGACGCCATTAAAGTAAGCGAGTATTTCGTAAAACCCCCTCCCGTTAACTATCCTTCCCAATCTTTTCATTTATTCAAGAGTCATATTGTGCTAATATAAAAAAATAGAAGAAAACGAGATTACCATTAATAACCCCTACGATCAGCAACGGCTAGAGGAGGTTGTTAATCTATTCTCTCAGGCAGATAGGAGGAGCCTTGGCGAATTATTAAATTCTAGAGGTGAAAGAAAAGCAGAGCTGGATAGCCAAATAGAGAAATGCGACAAGAAAGTAATCCGCGACAGGCCTGATCGGTCGGGCAAGAAATACAATCTGACTCAAGTGGCACATCTCTTAAAAGTCCATCGCCAGACACTGTTTTAGACATTGAGAACCTGATGAAGTGGAGAAATATGGTAAAATTGGATTAAAAAAGTATCAAAAACGCGTCTTAGTCGTATACATTCATCTACTCATACAGTTTTAGACACTTAGAGGCAATACCACAACACATTCATATGAAAGAAGATAAGAAAAAAGTTTTCATCCGGACAATGGGCTGTCAGATGAATGTCCGGGATTCGGAAGTGATCGGCTGGCTTTTACATAAAGCCGGTTTTAAGCTTACCGATAATCCGGATAAGGCCGATGTTATTATTTTAAATACCTGTTCTGTGCGTCAGCACGCAGAAGATAAGGTATGGAGCGAAGTCGGCAGGTTTAAGAAACAGGGGTTGTCTTCGAAAAGGGCTGCGCCCATTATTGGTATCGTCGGCTGCATGGCGCAGAATTACAAAGAGCATATTTTTGAAAAGTCTCAGAGCGTTAATTTTGCAGTCGGGCCGCAAGATATTGATAAAATACCGGATATCGTTAACACGCTGGTTAAAGATAAAGGTTTATTTGAGCGCAAGATTTGGGAAACAGACGGCTTGATAAGGCCGGAAGAAGTTTACCATACAGGTTTTTATGAGGATAAAGATCATGCGTATGTTGTAATTTCCGAGGGGTGCGAGAATTTTTGTTCCTATTGCGTTGTCCCTTTTGTCCGGGGAAAGTTAAGGCACAGGGGGCATAAAGAAATAATCAAAGAAATTAAAAACGCAATTAAGAAAGGCATCACAAGAATTACCCTTCTTGGGCAGAATGTTAATGCGTATCAGTCGGCGATTGCCGGCCGCAAAGCGCCTGCCGGGTTTATAGAGTTGTTGAAGATGGTAAACGCTATTAAAGGCCTTAAGGAATTTAGTTTTGTAACTTCTCATCCGAAAGATGCTTCCGTTAGTTTGTTTAAGGCGATGAACGAATTGGGCAAGCTTAAAAAATACCTGCACCTTCCGGTACAATCCGGCTCAACCCGCATCCTTAAGCTTATGAACCGTAATTATAAACCTGAAACTTATTTGCAATTAGCCGAAGATTACCGTAAGATAGTTAAGAACGGCGTCCTGACTACGGATATAATCGTAGGTTTTCCCACTGAAACAAATGAGGATTTTCAGGAGACCTATGATCTGGTAAAGAAAGTAAGGTTTAACGCCGCTTTTATTTTTAAATATTCGGTACGGCCGCATACTGAAGCATCAAAACTGGTTGATGATGTGCCGAAGGAAGTGAAACAGAGAAGGCACGGGTTGGTATTGGAGTTACAGAAGAAAATATCCAGGGAAAAAAGCAATGAAAAATAAGCTAAGTTTTATTATTATTGCGTCGTTTTTTATTTCCTTCGGTGCTTATGCGTTGGATTTAGACAAAATAAAAGTCGCTTTTTTATCCGGTGATTATAAGCAGGCCATTTTAGAGGGGGAGAAAATTATGGCCAGGGCAGGGCATAGGGGCGATGCCGATGAGCTATATTATATCCTGGGCCTATGTTACCTTAAAGACGGGAATTACTTACGGGCATCGGATATCTTTGAAATAATCATTAATGAATTTAAGAATTCTAAGTTTAAAGAGGAAGCAATAATGGGGCTGGGGGATAGTTATTTTATCAGAGGTGATTATGTCAAAGCAGAGAAGTTCTATAGCGGCCTTTTGGCCGGCGATAAAAAATCGAAACTCCTGCCTCAGGTTTATTACCGGTTGAGTGAGTGCGCGGCAAAAACCGGGGATACTAAGAAAGCAGAAGGTTTTATGCTTAAGCTTAAGAAAGAATTTCCTTCTGCTCTTGAAACAAGGATCGCAAAGGACCTGGCAGCCCCGGAATTAACGTATACCGTGCAGGTGGGCCTATTTTCGAAAGAAAGCAATGCTGCCCGGCTGCGGGAAAAACTTGTTAAAACCGGCTATGACGCATATATAGAAGAAGCAGGGTTTGGCGGAAAGCCCGCTTACAGGGTAAGGGTCGGCAAGCTTAAGACAAAACAGGAAGCAGACAAGTTAAAAATTAAGCTATCATTAGATGGCTATCCTACAAAAATCTTTCCTTGATGCCTGAATCAAAAAAATACCACTTTAATAAAAAAGATATCTTTTCAGTTGGGCTGGTTTTCTTAGCGGCATTAATCCTGCGCTTGATTTATTTTGCCCAATATAGCTCCGTTTCATTTTTTCCGTTCCTTTCTTATTCAGACAGCGAGGCATATTATTCGTGGGCAAGGGACATACTAAGCGGCGATGTAATCGGCAAGGCCGCATTTATGAAATGGCCGTTGTATGCCTATTTCCTGGCAGGTTTATTTTTTATTTTCGGTATTAATGCATTGGCGGTATTTTCGCTGCAATTTGTTTTGGGTTCAATTAATTGTGTTTTGGTATATCTAATCGGCAGGTTGATGTTCAACCGCGCTGTCGGATTGATTGCCGGCCTATTATGCGCTTTTTACGGGCTGTTTATTTTTTACGATGCTTTGCTTACCTACACTACGCTTTCGATATTCCTAAATTTGATCTTGTTCCTTTTGTTTTTTCTTGTTAGAGGCCGGCCTGCTAAAGGGAACTTTTTCTGGCTGGGGTTGTATTCCGGGATTTGCGCGATTACTCAGGGCAGCGTGCTTATCTTTAGCATTGCCGCAGCTTTTCTCATTCTTGTTTTTAACAAAACCGGATTAAAAAAGTTTTGTTTAAGCTTCGGATTTTTTATTATTGGGTTGGGCATCATTATAGGCGGCGTAACACTGAGGAATTATTTTGTAGAAAAAGATTTTGTCCTTCTGGCTG
>VGKM01000046.1 GCA_016867005.1 Candidatus Omnitrophota bacterium
CAGCAATTGAATCATTTTTCGATGAATTTGGGAAGAAGGATACAATATATTTTACTCACCCGGTTAATTTCAGGATTGCGCGGGAGTTGATCACGCGCAAAGAGTTTGGTTTAGCGCTTACTAAGCTGCGCAATGCAAACGTTTTAATCAACCTTCCGGATATTTGTGACAAAACCATCCGTATTTTAAGCGATATACCCACTGAAACGGCATTAAAGAGGTTGGAGGAATTTTTAGAATGCGATACGCCAATGTGGGTAAAAGAATACGCGTTGAGGGTTATTGACAGGATTAAGAAAGTTATAGGCGAGAGCCCTTCTGCTTGTTTAAGGCCGGGGAAAACTTCTCCCATGGCCAGAGACGTACTGGAAACGTTCAAGCAAATCGGCGCTTTTGATAAGTTACCTATTGTTAATAATGATAAGCTTGATAGGTTAGTGATAAGATTGGCAGTACTTGGCAGGTTTGATATAGCAAATTATCTTACTGATATCCGTAAGGCCGGGCGTATCCGGGCCGCGCCGAAGAAAGGCGTATTTGCTGAAATAGTTTCAGGGTTGGTAGTCCCGCAAAAAGGCAAAAAAGAATACTGGGTTATAATTGCCGAAGACTCTTTGGAAGATATCCGCACGCTCGGCCACGACGTAACTGAAGCATTCTACCGTCAGATTAAGAAAATCTCCTCTCAGGAAGCGCACCTTAAAGCAGAAGAACTGGAAAAATCAATAATTAACGATAGCCTGGACAAGAATATCAGCCGTATACCTGTAGATATTGTTATGAATACCCCGGCTTTTAAAAGATTGATTTCCCCGATTGTCAGGTCGCAGGATAGGCTGGAAGATACGGCTGGCTATTTTGTGGAGCAGCATTGGGCAGAAGAATTCAAAGATGCGGTGCTTCAAAAGGCGCTTAATGTTATTAAAGGGAGGGATATCGTTGTCCTGCAGATGGAATACGAATTATCGCAAAAATTCCTGGATGCGTTCTGCGAGGCCCTGGAAAAAGCTCACGGCTTAAATCATAATGATGCGGTTTACAATACAGGCGAGATCGCCAAAATCCTTATGGCAGGCGGATTAGGAAGCTTTAAGCCGGATCTGGTAAAGGCATGGTATGAGGTGCTTGCAAAATACTGGGGCATTATGGAAGCCAAAGACCGGCTCCATGTTTTCGGAGTGCTTTATTCGGAATCAATAAAGGGCCACGGCAGGATACTGCCCCGCGGTTTACCGGAGGGGATGAATTTAGTGGATTTAGTCAGGAAGTCCCTTACGAAAGTAGGGTCGTTTAAAAATGTTGAAATTAATCTTAATAATATCGGCAAGGTAGACATCGAAATTTATATGAACCCGTTCTCAGACCTTGCTGAATATTGGCTTTATTGCCCGAGAATATTCCACGAAGCTTACTGCGGTAATGCGGATGATGATTTCCGCGCGGTCCAAACATTATTATACCGTAAAGTAATGCTTCCGTTTTTACTCGAACATGCGGAAGCCGATGCAGAGTTCATCTTTTCTTCCAGTGAAGTTAATACTACTATCGCAATGCCCGCAGTCATTGATGACGAATTTAAACATCATAAGCGTTTCCGGAATGCGGTTAACCATCATTATAATCATACGGTTGTCCCGGCAGGTATGCCGTATTACCACTGGTGGATGTTCGATTTGCTTAAAATAAGCAGCGAGTTTAAAGATGCTGTACATGATGGCAAGGTTGATTTGGTTAAAATTACAGGGAAAGCCGCTGATTTTATTACCGGCTGCTCAAGTTTTCATACACGGATATTACGGGAGCAGATATTCCAAGATTTCGCTGATAAGGTAGCTGAGAATGATCTATTCGGTAATAGTGAAGGTTCGGAAATTGAACGCTGGCAAGGCAGAGAAGTAAAAGAACTAATCGCTAAATTCATGAAAAAGTTAGGCGTCAATACATACATTGATTTATTCAGCATTCTCGACAAGGATGCGTTCCAGAAAGAAAGTTTTGTTACCGAATTAGCGTCCGCCAAACAGGCTCAAAAAGCTAGGTTTATTGAAGAAATCTTTCAGGGTACTTTCGGCTCGCTTGATTTTAAGAAGGAAGATTTTGAAAATATGCGTAAGAAATTAATGGATATGCCGTTTTTCACCTTTGTCCGCAGAATGGTGCAGTATAAATGTTCTGACTTGATAATTGTCGCGCTTTATAACCCGGGATACAGGGAACGGATCATCAACGCTAATGCCGTGATATTCGTCGGCGGCAGGTCTTTTGACATGTGGGCGCTTGCCCAGCGGAACAGGGTCAAAGAATTGATTAAACAGGATCCCCGCATGAAGTATCACGTGATTTTCATTGAGGATCATGATGTGTTTACTTCTTGGTTAATCCAGCAAGGCACAAACTTCGGAGGCATGCTTTCCTGGGACCGTATGGAAGCAGGGCCGACAAGCTACTGTAATGCCCAGCAAAACGGAGCGCCTACTATTGCGACGCTTGATGGTGTTATTCCCGAGAGATTAAAAGCTATTAAGAGAGATAACAAAGGCAATATTTTAAGCGGTACCGGATATATTGTTGAATATGATAACCAAGGCAAACCAAGCATAGATTCTTTAGTTAAACAAATAGAGCAGGCGTGTGCGGATTATGCCCATAGGGTCAATTACGGTATCGCTTCTTATAATGCCTTAAAGATGGGTATTTTGCAGGGTGACATCAGGAACCAGGCAAAGGGCCTGCTTTGCGTATGGGCTGATCAGATTAGGAAGAAACAGACAAAGCCCAAAGATGCTTCGGCCGAGGGCAAGTCCCGGGAAGAAGTTGATGCCCTGGTAGAGAAATACGGGGGGATTGACGGCTTATTGCAAAATTACGGCAAGCCCGACCCGTTAGAGGTATTTGGATGGTATTCGCATAATGAGCGCTTGTTGGAAAAGCAGGGTATTCAAAGTATTGAATTTATCCGGGGGCCGCCGGAACTTGGCGTTGCTAATTATGTGGAAAACGGCATTACCTATATTATTGTTCCCAGAGATTCACCCCTCAAAAAAGTTCAGCACGAAATCTCCGCAATATTAAACCCCGAGTTAATTCACACTGAGGTATTATCCAAATTCAATTCAGATTCCAATAAGTTACGCCTGGTTAAGATATTGGCCATTCCCGCGTTTTTTATCGCCATTTCTTATTTCTTCGGCGATAAATACGTCTCAGCCATAAAATCGTCCCTTTTAAGCAAATTAATAATAATGGGAATTATGGGGGGGCTGGCGCGTGGCTGCGGCAGTTATATCAGCCAGACGCTTCAAGGAAAAGGCATGGATTGGGTTAAGGTCAGGCGCTGGATAATTGCCGGAATAGGTTATAACGGGCTTATAGCTTACGGCTTATGGTTCTGGATCCAGGCGAATTTTATCAGCAGCAATCTATGGAAGGTGGTAGTTGATTTAACCGCTTATACGATAATGATTGCTTTGCCTGCCAATTATCTGATCCAAAAATATTTTATCTATAGGAATGATGCAAGAAACATAGATTTTAAGAATACGCTTAAAGATTTTGCGCGAATCTATATTTTTAACACTTTGTATTGGGGGACCGTACTATTCCTGGGGTGGACATTTTGGCCCGAAAGGATTGTGCTTATTGCGGCAAATATGACAATAATCTGGAGCGGGATCCTGATATATTTATTGGATTTATGGATAAATAAAATTCCGATTGATAAAATTAAAGCAAATATTGGGTTGCGGCAGGATGCACAACAGGGGGTTGACCTCTCCGTGGCTGGTGGGGACTCTTCTGCTGCCGCAGCCCTTCAAATCGCCCAGGTTACAGCCAGCCAGGATAACAGCATCATTGGTAAAGAAGTTAATGTAACCGGTCTTTCATATACCAGAGCAAAAATGATGAAAGTAAGCATTCCTGGCCTGACGAGTGAATATTATCTATTGATATTGGAACTTTCTAAGGCCGGATTATTGAAGTTTTTACAAGTGGATGTTTTTAAAGGAAGTGGAGTGTTGGTAGAGGTGCCCAATCGTAACAAACGCAGCGCCAATACAGTTTATTTTGCTTTAGTCGAAGAGAGCAATGAAAGAGCGCTGAAGCATGAAGCAGCTGAATATTTGTTGCGCATGGTTTTGCGGAATGAAGAAAAAAGCTCTATAACAGGACGACTATTAGAGCTGGTGCAAAGAGAAGGCAGCTTTGATAAGGCCTGCCATATTTATGCAAATACTTTAAGCGAGGTTGTGGATATTGAGGATTCTTTGCTTGAACCGGTTATTCCAATAGGCGCTAAAGCAAAAATCGCCGCGACTTTTAAAGTATATGACCCCAATGATCCCTCAGAAAATAGTGAATTAATCCCTGTTAAGGCAAATCTGCACAAGAAGCTGCTTGAATTAAATGAAGGCCTTATGAATAACTGTTTTATAAATGCATTTGACAGGGCAACGGGAAGATATGCATACATCTTTAATTTGGTTGATGAAGTATTAAATCTCCTTTGGGGTAAAGATTTGGCAGTGTTGAGGTTGTTTAATAAAATGTGCTTGCCTTTAAGAGAAATGTTAACTTTGGCTAAAGCCAAAGGTTATAAGGTCGTTAAGGACGACGCAGGAACGATCCTTATCCGGTGCGGAGACAAGATAATCGGGGTGTTATGTACAGGAAAATTTGTTTTATTCGGCGCTACGCATTACATATTCCATGCGGACACCGCGCAGCTCTGTCTTTTTGAGAAAGTTGATCTAAATGAAGTGTTGCATGAGGTGGATATTGAAAAAGATATTCCTTTAAATTCATGGGTTGCCGGGGATTCCGGGTTGCGGCAGGATGCACAACAGGGGGTTGACCTCTCCGTGGCTGGTGGGGACTCTTCTGCTGCCGCAGCCCAATTAAATAATACAGGCGCAGTGGTTGCGACAAGAAGTGAACAAAAGAAGCAGCATGAATCTACGTTCAAAAATGTGGTACGCCAGATTACAACTGCCGCAGAAGTCATGAGTTTGGATCCCCAGCTGCTCGAACAGCTAATTAATCCGGCATATTTCAAAGAGGTAAGAATGGACATCCCGGTGACCATAAACGGGAAGGTAATCCATCTTATTGGATTTAGAATCGTGCATAACGATGCCCGCGGCGCCGGCAAGGGGGGCATACGTTTTGATGACGTTAAGGCACTTGATGATTTGTCTTTGGAAGAACTGGAGCAGACCGTAGCCCATATATTGGATGAGGACAGGTCTTTAGCAACATGGATGAGCTTAAAGAATGCCGTAGCGCTTATTCCTTACGGCGGAGGCAAGGGCTGCGTTGCTGTTCCTTTATCTATTGTGCCGAAGGATGATAGAGGGCAGGAAGTCGTTGCTGAAATCCATGCCCAGATAATCAGGCAATATGTGCGCAAGGCCTTTGAGCAGAATAAATATTTATTCGGCCCGTTTGTCGATGTCCCGGCCCCTGATATGCGCACTAAAGGCATAATTATGGCCTGGTTTTTAGATGAACACCTTAAATTAAAAACTGAACTAGGGAAACTGGAAGAGCATTTTATTATCAGGTTAAGCCCGTTGTTAAAACAAGAATTTGCCGTAACCGAAACTCCTTTTTATGATGCTTATGTGCAATACGGCGGCAGCGTTGAATTAGGCACAATTACGGGCAAGCCGGTATATAAAGCAGATGTGAAAATCGGTGGTTCGCTGGGCAGAGAAGCAGCAACCGGCCAAGGCGTTGTTTATACGGCCATAGAAGCATTAAGGGCTTACGGAGAAGAATTAGGCATTGGCTCAAAGCTAAAGGGCAGGTCTGTTGCAGTACAGGCGATGGGCAATGTCGGAGGCCACGCCGCGCGCATATTTTATGAAGAAGGCGCCAAAATTGTTGCAGTAAGCGATTTTCCGGGCATGATTTTTGACGAAGAGGGGATTAATATCGTTGATTTATTTGCCAGAATCAAAAAAGACGGCATGAAAAAAGCTTTTGAGGAAACAAAAGGGTTTGTCGGGGTAGCTAAAGGCGAAAGCCCTGTTTTAGAATTAGCCGTTGATATTTTAGTCCCGGCATTTCGCGAAAAACAAATTACTAAAGATAACGCCGGCCGCGTTAGAGCAAAAATGATTGTTGAGGGCGCCAATGGCCCGACTACTCCCGAGGCAGATGTCATTTTGGAAAAGAACGGGATCCTGGTAGTCCCCGATATCCTGGCCAATACCGGAGGTGTTGTAGTTTCATATTTCGAATGGCTGCAGAATTTAAAAGGAGAGCATTGGTCGGAAGTTGCTGTGAACAAAATGTTACAGCAGAGGATTGCCGTATCCAGCCATGATGTATTCAATTGCGCCAGGCAATATAACGTAAGTTTGCGTATAGCTGCGACTATTCTTGCGATGAAGCGTATTTGTTCGGCAATGGTGGCTAAAAGAGCAGCTACTGACGGAGAATTTATGCAACGGGTTACTAGCGGCGCGTATATCCCTTATCAGGGATATGATATCCTTGAATGTTATGAGACGGATGAAGAGTTAAACCTTATTTATTTATCAGGCAAATACCAGGGGTTTGTTGATTCGCGTGAAAAGCAAATTGACAGGGAAATTGAAAATATCGCCAAAACAATACTTGAAGAATTGCCTCAGGGCCAGAGGCGTTTTGTCTTAATTTCCGGCCCTAATGCCGTAGGAAAACCATTCTTTGCCAGCCGGCTTATGGAAGCAGCCAGGGGAATTGATAAGGGCATTGCCACATATTCTTTTGACCTTGATGACAATAGCGATATTTTCACGGCTATTTGCGAAATGCCCGCTAAAAGCATATTATTTATTACCGGAGATTATGCTTTGGACCCTAACTTTATGCGGTTATTTGACCCCGCCGGAACTTATTCAATTTTTGTCAATACTGCCCCCAGCTTAAAAGTTGACGGGAACAGGCCTTTTACTTCTTCGGACTTACGGTTGATGAGATATATTTTAGAACAGGCATGCGAGGGCAGGGGCGCCATAGATGTTATAAGGGAATGGCCAAGGATGCGCAAGAGCCAGATTGAGGTGATGTATCCTGCTTGGATAAACGCAAAAGCAACATTCAACGCCCAGGTTGGCTATGAACTCCCGTTTTTAATGATTGCTTTAAGGCAGGGGCTGCGCAAAGCATATCTCCTGGCAAAAGAATCTTTTGATGCCAAATCAATGGAGATAGCGGAGGACTTGTTAAAACTCTTCGACGGCTTTACCCCGATGCCGGATTTGAAAATTGAAGACCTGCCCTTACGTTCCATGCCGCGGCAATTTGTCAGCAGGCAGGAACATGTCCTGCGCTTTATCCGCAACCATATTCTAAATGATGCGGTTTTATCAAATAATGAGCCGGCAGTTGTTGATAGAAACAGGATTGACTTGGGTATTATTTGGAACCAGGCTATTTCGGAAACAGCCAGGATACTGCAGCTTTCCGGGAAGGGCAAAGTTATTGCCGGGCTTTATTCTAACGAACCCAGGGTGCATACTCAATTTCGTTTTATATTGGCAAAATTAATTACTGAGAAGTTAAGCAATGTTGTCCCCGGAGTAATAAAGATATGGCTTTTCGGCAGCGTGTCAATTTCTGATCTTGATGTCGGCCCGGGTTCAGATATTGATTTGCTTATTGAGGTGGATAGCGAAGAAGACAAAATTAAAGTAACTGAATTTATGCGGATAGTGAATATAGAGTTCGCCAAGAGATTTAATACGATTATGAAAGGAACCGATATCAGTATCCAGGCAATATTTGATATAGAAGGCAAAGTTTTTGTTGCCTGCCAGGCGCATGAGAATGGATTTCTTAAGAAAGTAAAAGGTTCCGTTGATGCGCCCCCAACGGTCTTATATGAGAACACGAGCCTGGAGCGCGTTAATACTGTTTTTGATATCGATAAAGATACTCTTCTTTATGCTTTTGATTATGAAGAGACCCTTGCAAAAACAAAGGGTGTCATATCTAAGGAAATGCTTGAGCAGATCGTTATGCGGATTAAAGCAGGTAAACGGGTTGCTGTTATCACCGGGGTTAATGTTCAGTTCCTGCATAAATACTTCGGCTCCTATATCCCGGAAGAGATTCGCAAAGAATTCCATAAGAATATTATCTTTATGGGAGAGTTAGGTGCTCAGGCCGGACGTTATGACACCGAAGGCAACTTATATATAGATGAAGAGAACAGTATAAAGTTAACGAATGAAGAAAAAAGTAAGATTGCATCATTGATATACGATGCGCTTAGCCAGGCCGATATTTTAAATACTCCCGGGATAAGCACGCGCATCAGGCC
>VGKM01000047.1 GCA_016867005.1 Candidatus Omnitrophota bacterium
GCTATTGCATTAATTTGGCGAGAATATTTCAATATCAATCGGAAGCTATAGAAGGTAATGCTGATTGGGCGCATACACGGCCAGGGCATAAGACGCCAAGTTATGCAGATACCTGTTACTATATTGACGCATTAGGCGATTTGACTAAATTCCCGGCCATTGAGGGGGATTTTGTTAAAGATATTATCTGGCGCCTTGAGCGTATCGGAGAAAAAGAGGCGTCGAAAGAGTTAAAATTAATTTATGAAGGAAAGCGTATCCGCGTTGCCCCTAAAGAAGGCATATTTAACGATATTTTTGGTTGTAAGTATAGCCGGGATTGCCCTAATTATAAATGGATTGTTGTTGCGGCGGACATTGCCGCGGATTTACCTAAATTAATCCATACCACAACTCATGAATCAGGCACTACGGTCGGCTGTTCTGATGAGATGAATGAAGAAATAGTCAGAAGATGCGAGGCATTTGACCCTGAAGAAGCAGCGCGTAAACAACAAGAAGGAATAATTTTTGAGAAGGAGATTATCTTTAATCATTATTGGGAGCCTGAAATAGCGTTTCAATTCGGAATGCTCGAGAAATTACAAGATTGCTTGCGCGAGATTGAGAAATTAAATATTGATTGGAAAAAGCCGGATAGCTCAAGCGACACTAAAATTAAAGAAATTGCAGCCAAAGTAAAATATAGATTGATGTCGATGCAGGCTTATCGCGAGGAAAAAAATAATCCTCTTGATGAACAGATGAAGAATTTCGGGTTGATTTTTGTAATACGTGAATTAATGGTTAACGCCTATGAGGCATCTATTAGAAGAGTCAGCGCAGGTTCTCTTGTGCCGGTTCCCGGGGCACAGAGTATTACTTTCGGGCGTATCGGCATCACAATAAAATTAACCTCTGAGGAATTAAAGATTTTTATAAGAGATAATGGCGCGGGATTAAAAGATGATAATTCCGGCCAGTTTATCAATTTTAATAAAACATGCCATTATGTAAGGGGAAAAGGTGGCTTTGGAATCCCATTGTCTAAGGTATTGGTTGAATATCATGGCGGAAAAATTGAATGGGCTAGCCCCTCAATATACCCGGAGGGCTTAGGCACGCAAGTAACCATTACTTTGCCCGTTAATGCAATTCAAGACTGGGAAAAGGATTACCATTGTTGTGTCGACAAAATAAAAGGCAGTTTAATAGAAGAGCCGGTAACAAACAAAGACAGCCACCTGAGTGTTATAAAGAGCGAGATAGATAAAAAAATAAAGGCCAACCCCGGGAAAATATTTGTTGTTGCTATTGATGGTAATTCCGGGGCCTTTAAGACAACCCAGGCGGCGAGGCTGGCGGAGCTCATAAACCATTCAGGCGGAAGAGCTGTGGTTATAAGCCGGGATTGGTTTATTCATGAAAGGGATAGGCGTTACAGCAACCAGAATGACGCATTATTTTTTAAAGCACATAGCTTTGATGATGATGAGATATCATTAAGAAGAGCTGATTTCGAAACCTCTTGTTTGAATAAACTAAAAGAATTTAAGCAGCAGGATACGCAGGAAGCTACGCTTTTTTTAACAGAGCTTTATGATGCAACAAGCGGCCAGCTTACCGGCAGGCAGGAAATTACCATTACTGCGGGTACAATCGTGATCATTGAAGGCAATTATTTGCTGTCGACAAAGAAAAATTGGCATGAGCTTTTTGATTTGAAGGTGTTGATGCTTGCAAGCCCTTCTGTCGGCATAAAAAGAAGGCTGCCGCGCGATTCCCACCCGGACAAAAAACGGATAGAAAAGGTATTTTGGAGGATAAATACGCCGTCCTTTGTGCATTATCTCCAGGAAGAAATACTAAAGCCGGATCTCGTTATGATGACTGATGATAATGGCTCTTTCTGCGCGGCCGGGCATAATAAGATAGCCCCTAAATGCATAGTTTTAGATTGTGATGGCGTGCTTTGGCAGGGGATAGTCGGTGAGGATGGCTTAAACGGAATCAAATTGACTAGCGCTCACCGAAGCCTTCAGCAGGCATTGAAGAGCTTGAAAGAAACAGGCATGATTTTAGCCATCAATAGCAAGAATAACCCTCAAGATATAGAAGAGGCATTGAAAAAACATCCGGATATGGTTTTAAAGAAAACTGATTTTGCAGCTATAAAAGCCAACTGGCAAGATAAAGCTACCAATATGCGCGAGATTGCCCAAGAATTAAATATCGGGTTGGGCTCTTTGCTCTTTTTGGATGACAGTGTTCAGCAAAGAGAATTGATAAGGAATAATTGCCCGGAGGTTTTGGTGATCGACCTGCCGCAGGAGGCAGACAACTGGATTAATTTACTGGAGAATCTGGGGCTTTTTGAGCCAAGAATAGTTACTAAAGAAGATGCCGCCAGGACAGAGTCATATGCTGCGAAAAAGCAAAGGGAAGAATTGAAACAGCAAACCGGTTCTTTGGAAGCATATTATCGCTCTTTGGGGATGAGGGCTATTTTTCGGAAAAATCAGGCGAACCGTCCTTATATCTCTCGCATAGCACAATTAAGCCAGAGGACTCATCAATTTAATTTAACCGGCAAAAGATATAGCGAGGCACAGGTCGAAGCTTTATTGATCCCGGATAATAATTACTCCGTCTATACTATAGAATTAATTGATAAGTTTGGAAATTCCGGTATCGTCGGCCTTATGGTCGTTACAGATGGGTACTTGATAGAAGAGTTCTGTTTAAGTTGCAGGGCACTGGGATTAACAGTTGAAAATGCATTTATGGCATATGTCTCAAAAGATAAGCATGTAAACCATAACTACCCGTTATGCGGCATATATAAATCAACTGCAAAAAATGCGCTATTTAGCGGCACTTATGAGCAATTAGGATTTCATAAAGAAGAAGAGCGTGCCGATGGAAGGGTGATTTGGCGCCTTAGTGAACGTTTAGAACCTCCGGGATGGATAACGTTAATACCTTCAATCCCGATAACCCCTGATAAAAATATGAATAATCAACAGCTGGCAGAGGAATGGTTTAAATTAACAGCAACATACCGTTTGAGCGATAAATTACTTAGGGAAAGCCTGGCAATTACATCACGGCTCAGCCAGGAAGTTTTAAGGAAGCTTTTAGTGTTAGAAATAAACTATATTGGCTTTAAGTTGTTGACCGGAGAAATTGAAGGAAAATACCAGGCAATCAAAGTAGCTAATAGAGAATCTACGGTTACAAAAATAAAATTAATGGCTGATGGGTTTATTATTCTCAAAAAAAGAAGTTCGGCAGATTATTCTATGGAAGAGATTGATTATTGTTTGCCTGGCGAGGCGAGGTTAATTTGTTATGCTGTGCCTCTAAGCAGCCATTTAGCTGCGCTTTTTGGCACTAATTCAGCGCATGACTGGATAGATAAGGCCTATGATTTATGCATTGGGCACCAAAAACTGAATTTACTAGAAGCGGAGCGTTCTTACGATAAAAATTCGCCTTTATTTTTAGATGGTATTATAGAAAAAGCACGATTGAGCGGCAAAAAATGGGAAGATTATTTAAGAGGATATTATCCTACTCCGGAGGAAGTAGAAAAAAACACGGCAGAATTTAGAAAGCTCTGCTCAGGCGGCATAGATGGTATTCCGTTGAAATTGATAGAGTTTGTTCGGGATAACCAACCGTGTTATTTCAGTGATAGCTGTATTGGCTATTTAAGTAAATTTGATAAAGAGGGTACGATACAAGTGGCGTCAACATGGGCTCCCATAGGCGAGAGCAGCATCGGCGACACATATTATAATGTGGAAATATACTATTATAACCGTTCAAAGCTGGCAGCATTCTCTTTCGCCGAAATAGAATTGTTACAGAAGGAATATAAAAAAATCAGGGCCTTGGCAGATAAGCCTTTTCCTGCGCTAACAACTGATGGCGCTGCCGGGGGTTTGCGTTGTTATGCTTGGCCGATTACGCTGGCGATTATGCTTGGCGGCTTGGCAGAATATATTCAAACTGCACAGATTTCCGGATCGCCACAATACCTGCAAAAAATCGCCAGTGTGGTGGTGTTTATTCTTGGCGCCGCCACTTTTACGGTTTTGCTAGGCCTTTTAATGAAGGCCTGGAAATTAACCATGGTCCGGAAGCAGCTAAATAAGGAAAACCGGTTTATCAGGGAAATTTTAGGCCTATTAGAAGAAAGCACTTCTTTTAATAAAGGCATTGGCCAGAGAATTGTATTAACCGGCGATTTTCTGGATGCAATGATAGGAGATACAATAATAGACCGTGCCCGTGATTATCGGAAATACGTTTATGAATTAATGTCTCATATTGAAGATAGCATTACTGATCAAAATTTAATCTTAGCTTATCATCAAAAATTACATGCAAAGTTAGCAAGTTTATTTAGAGATGTATCTGTATTAGTCAGGCCAAGCTTTCAACAGGAGGCCCTATCTGTTATTGATATTATTTGTAAAGAGGCAATCAATATGATAACAGCCGTAGAATCTTCTGCTATAGCTATTCTGAAATATGATAAAGCGCGCAATGTTTTTACGGAAAACGATATTACAAAGAGGGAACTGGTGTTAGAAAAGGAATCGCGCAATATTATTCAGTCAAGCCGGACAATCAAAAAGGGGTTTGATGGATTAATACTGGCATGCAATAAGGCAAGTGCAAAATCAATAGGTAATAATAAAGGAAGCGAAGGGCCACAATCTCTTAGCCGCGACGTGCATTACAAGCAAATGCTTCCGCCGGAGCCAGGTACGCCGGAGTGGTCCTATAACTGGCAGCTGGGGCTGGGGGAGAGGTATGGTTTCCGGAGCGGAGGGTTTCAAGTGTTTCATCATGGAGAAATGCCTGTGCCCGGCGCGAATATGGAACCCTGGGCGCATAAAAAAGAAAGGATTAAAGAAAAACTTCGTTCTTCAAATGAGGCAATGCGTATGGCCGCTGGCGTTGAAATAAATATGCTTACTGGCGCCGAAGAGATTAAGCAAGTGATAAAGCTTGCGCATGATATTGCATTTTGCGAGGATTGGCCTTATGCATTATCGAGAGAACAGGTGGTTGAGATTAAGACCTTTTCTAAAATTTTGATGGCGTCATTATTAAGAAAATATCAGGAGATAACCGGCTTTAAAGAAAAGAGTTTTGAAGAAAGAGAACAGCAGGCAGCAAAAGATGCTGAGTTAAACGAGCAATTCGGGTTGATTTTCGCAGAAATAAATAAAAGCTTCCTTTGGCAATTTAAGTATTGGCGGCTTGAAGATATTAGCAGGCCTGATGATTTGGCGAAGTTAAGGAAAACGAAAAGTGGCTTAGAGGAATTATTAAAGAGAGAGCCGGGATTCCATCAGGATTTTTATGATTATATTACGGGGCTTATTGATGATATGGAATATTTTAGGGCACAAAAAGCCGGTTTGGGCTGGGGAATAACTGCCGAGATAGCCAAAAAATTACCTGCAATCTATAAAAATGCGTATTATGAGGTTATTGACCGCCTCATGGACGATGGACTTGGGATATTTTCCCCGGAAAGGGATTGGCTGGTTGCCAAGAAAGAATTATTAAGGGAAAGCGCAGAAGCTGCGGTTAAAATGGATAGCCAGGCAATCGAGCAGAGATTAAAAGCGGTTGAAATCTTAATCCCTTACAAATTAGCCATGCTTGATGTCAATGACCATTTGCCGGATGGATGGAAATACCAGAAGCTGACTGCGGATAAGTGTTACTGGCTTTTAGCAAAAAAGCAGCTGTTAGAAGAATACGGGAAAAATATTTTTGAGCGCGCCTTTAGAGGAGAAATTAACGATCCGGCGGCTGTCAGGCAAGCCCTAACGCAGATTGAACAACAAGTGCCTGAGCAGGCAAGAAAACTATCCCATGAAGGCACAAGAAAAGGATTGAGGATATTCAGATTTACATGCTGCCATGCCTGGCTATTATTGTTATTGTTTACACCCGGAGGATTGAGTGAGTTTTGGAATTCAGCGCACTTTATTCACGCCCCGCCGGTTATTTTAGTGGGTTTAATCGCTGTTACGCTGATTTTCTTCAAATATATCCTTCCCCGCTTGAATCATAAACAAGCACCCATCACTAACAATCATAAAAAATACATAAAACTTGTTTTGGCAGCAGAAATTCTATACTGCGCTGTTGTTTTCTCCGGGTTGTACGGCGCATACAGGATAGGAAAATACACATCTTCGCCTATTGCAGCGGCCCAAACTGAAGAGAAAGGCGATTGTCTGTTAGTTGGCTGCGGATGTTATGCTGTCGGCGGCAATGGCATGTCGAGGTATCTTATCGCTGATAATATAGGCCAGGGCGTAGGTTTGATTTTATATGATATAAATTCAAGAGTGGGGTTGGTTGCGCATTTTGAGCGCGGCCTTGATACCCGGGAGTTATTTGACGATTTTCTGGAGAAATTAACATTTTTTGGGGCAAATAAAGATGGCCTTATCGCATGCATCATAGGAGGCAGGTCCGGGGCATCGGAAGCTGAAATTAACGTATTAAAGAATGAGCTGCGCTCAAGGGGTATTTATATTGCCTGGGAAGATGTGTTGGGCCAAGAAATAAGAAGCTTCTTTTTAGATGTAAAGACAGGCGAGGTCAAGGTGACAAAATGCATCTTAGGCGGGCAAAAACCCGTTACTCCTCAAAAACAAAGCATGTCCTTATATCGCCATGCCCGGCCGGTGATGTTGTTATTTATAGGAGTAGGGGAATTAGGTGAATTTTTAAATTCAATCTTTGCACACGCGCCACCGGTAATCTTAGCGGGGTTAATAATTTATTTTGCGTATTCTCAAATTAAGAAAGCCGCAAAGTTTATCGCCAGTAAACTTAAGTTATTACAAATTTCTTTAAAGAGAGTTATAATAATATTGTTGTGCCTGGCGTCTTTATGGCCGATGAATGGGTGTGCGACTACTCCGGACTACAGAAGCATTGCTGAACACGAGCTGGCAAATAAGAATTATTATGGCGCCTATATTAATTACTCTTTAGCTTTAAATCTCGCAAAGCAGCCATTAAAGAAGATTGATAGTTTGACCCCGGAAGAAAGGGCAAAATTCCTTGATACTATTAATTATGGCTATATTTATTTTGTGGATGCGAATATGAGAAAAATCCTGTCAGAATTAGGTTTCTCCGAGGAGGAGTTAGAAGCAAACCGTGTAAAAACGGCAAGCAAAATTGCTTCGGGGATGTTTTTGCCGCCTTTTATAACGGGAAATAGCCCTGCGGGAAGTTTTCCTAATATGGGTATTCACCTGTCCAAAGAGGTAATCGAGAGGAACAATTTTATTTCCAGCACTTTTAATTCCGCAAAATCCGGCGACCCGAATTCAGTGGAGCCGTTGATTTCAATCGTTTCTTCCCCGAAGGAATATAATCCTGAGAACCGTTTTGACGCTGTGAAATATCTGAATAATTTTGAGTCCCCAAAAATAACAGAAGCTTTAATGAAATATTCCTTTGATGCCGACGACAGCATACGCTACGTATCGATTTGGGCGCTGGGGAACAGGGCTGAGCCCGCAGCATTAAAAATATTTACCAAGGCATTAAAGGATAAGAATGTTTATATCGTAAATGAGGCAATCATTGCTTTGGGAAAATTGGGCGACCAAAAAGCTTCTGCTGATCTGGTAAATTGTTATAAGCGGTACAAAAATAATGATGAGGTTGTGTTAAGGATAGCAATTGCTTTGGGGCAAATTGAAGATAGCGGCAATATTAAATTACTTATTAATCTGGCAAAGCACAAAAATAAAGAGATCCGTTCTGTGGCAATTTATGGCCTGTCCGGATACGATACAGAGCAAATTAATGCAATTAAACTGTCCGCTTTAAAAGATCCTGAGCCGATAGTGCGCCAGCAGGCGGTTTTAGTGCTTAAAGAAAAGGCCGCAGGCAATAAAGAAATAGCTGATGCGGTTTTAGGGCTGCTGAAGAGTGAGGCAAACCCGGATGTGATCCTTGCCTGCATTGATGCATTAAGCGGCAATCCCGACCCGGAAGTTAAGGCAGTAGTTTCCGGGTTCAAGAATAATACCGACTGGAGAATGCGTTATGCCGTAGTTTTACATTTGGCAGTTTTCCCCGAAGAGGAAGCTGCTTTTGAAGTTGCGGGGATGCTGGATGACGAGAGAGAGGAAGTAAGGCAGGCAGCGGTTGCGGTTTTATCAGCCAGAGTGCCGGATTATCCCTGGGTTTTTGAGAGAATTTACCAGAAATTT
>VGKM01000048.1 GCA_016867005.1 Candidatus Omnitrophota bacterium
TTCAAGGGCATTACCTGTGACCGCTGCGGCGTTACCGTAGACCGTTCTTCGGTCCGGCGCGAGCGTATGGGCCATATAGAGCTTGCAGCCCCTATAACCCATATATGGTTCTTTAAAGCAGTGCCGTCGCGCCTTTCTGCATTGCTTGACATCGGCTTAAGAGACCTCGAGAAAATAATTTATTATGAAGAATATGTCGTGGTTGACCCGGGGACAAGCCCTCTGAAGAAGAGGGAGCTTTTGACTGAAGAACAATACCAGGAAGCGCTGGAGAAATACGGCCCTACATTCAAAGCCAAAATCGGCGCCGAGGCAATAAGGGATTTATTAAAGGAACTGGATGTCGAAGCATACTGCAGGTCTTTGCGCAGGAGTTTAGAAAAATCGAAAGAAGCAATAAATAACCGCAAGGCATTAAAATATCTTAAGATCGTCGATGATTTCAAGAAATCCGGGAACAAGCCGGAGTGGATGGTCCTGGATATCGTGCCTGTTATTCCGCCGGACCTAAGGCCTTTAGTCCCGCTTGACGGAGGAAGGTTTGCTACCTCGGATTTAAATGACCTTTATAGAAGGGTCATAAACCGCAACAACCGCCTGAAGAAATTAATGGAGCTTAATGCGCCTGAGATCATCATCCGTAACGAAAAAAGGATGCTCCAGGAGGCAGTAGATGCATTGCTTGATAACGGCAGGCACGGCAGGCCGGTATTGGGAGCCAACAACCGCCCTCTTAAGTCGCTTTCCGATATGCTTAAAGGAAAACAGGGAAGGTTCAGGCAGAATCTTTTAGGTAAGCGCGTAGATTATTCAGGCCGTTCGGTTATAGTTGTCGGCCCTGATTTAAAGCTCCATGAATGCGGCCTTCCTAAACAGATGGCACTGGAATTATTTGAGCCGTTTATCATCAAAAAACTGCGTGAAAAGGGGTTTGTGCATACAATAAAAGGCGCCCGCAGAATGGTCGAACGCGGAAAGATCGAAGTATGGGATATCCTTGACGAAGTAATAAGGGACCATCCCGTGCTTTTAAACCGTGCGCCGACCCTGCACCGGCTTGGTATTCAGGCATTCCAGCCGGTTTTAATCGAAGGCAAGTCCATTAAAATCCATCCTTTGGTCTGCACTGCTTTTAATGCGGATTTTGACGGCGACCAGATGGCTGTACATGTCCCGCTTTCTCTGGAATCGCAGATTGAAGCAAAGATCCTGATGCTTTCCATTAATAATGTTTTCTCTCCGGCTGACGGCAGGCCGATCATTACTCCTACCCAGGATATTATCCTGGGCGCATCATATCTGACCAAAGCAAAAGATAAGTCGCTCGGAGAAGGGATGGTTTTTTCCGATCCTGAAGAGGTGATTGCCGCTTATGGGGATAAATCGGTGGATTTGCATGCAAAGATCAAAGTAAGGGTGGAAAATGTTTATGATCTTGATGAAGGCAAGATCTCGCCGGAAAAACGGATCATCGAAACAACCGTCGGGAGGGTCATATTCAATCAGGCATTGCCGAAAGAATTCGGTTTTGTTAACCGCGAATTGAATAAGTCCAAAGTCGGCGAGATCGTTTCGCAATGCTATAAAAGGTTCGGGCATCAGAGGACGATCCAGCTTTTGGATGACGTAAAAAAGGTTGGTTTTGAATACGCTACACTCGGAGGGATTTCCATCGGCATTAATGACCTGCAAATCCCTGTGCAAAAACCGGAGGTTTTAAAAGAAGCAAAAGATGAGGTATCCAGAGTCGAAGACCAGTATAGAAAAGGTATTATTACCGACAGCGAGAGAAAAAGTAAGATCATCGACATATGGACGCATACTACAGATAAGATTTCCGACCTTTTATTCAAAGGTATGGAAGTATTTAATCCGATATTTATGATGGCTGATTCAGGGGCTCGTGGTTCAAGGTTGCAGGTAAGGCAGTTAGCCGGTATGCGCGGGCTTATGGCTAAACCTTCAGGTGAAATCCTAGAAAGCCCTATCACCGCAAATTTCAGGGAAGGCCTGACAGTGCTGGAGTATTTTATTTCAACTCACGGCGCGCGTAAGGGCTTAGCCGATACAGCATTAAAGACCGCAGATGCAGGTTACCTAACTAGGAGGCTTGTTGATGTTGCGCAGGAAGTCATTACCACTGAAGATGACTGTGGCACATTAAACGGCATTACAGTTGCTGCGATCATCGAAGGCGACGAAGTAGTGGTAAGTTTAAAGGACCGCATAGTCGGCCGCGTTGCGCTTGATAACGTTGTTGATATTATTACCGACAAGATCATAGTGGCAGCAGGCGAAATAATCACCGAAGAAAAAGCCGACATGATCGAGCAGTTGGGTATTGAAAAGATCCGTATCAGAAGCGTCTTAACTTGTGAAACAGGCAGGGGCGTTTGTACAAAATGCTACGGAAGAAATTTAGCTACTGGCCGCCTTATAGAGGTGGGAGAAGCGGTTGGAGTCATTGCTGCGCAGTCAATAGGCGAGCCCGGCACACAGCTGACCATGAGGACGTTTCACATCGGCGGAACCGCATCCAGGACAGTTGCCCAATCTTTTGCCAAATCAAAGAATAAAGGTTACGTTAAATACCACAGTTTAAGGGTTACCGCTAAGAATAAAGAATTCATTGTTTTGAACAGAAACGGCTCTATCAGCATTAATGATAAACAGGGGAGAGAATTGGAGCGTTATCCGGTTCCCCAAGGGTCGTTTATCAGCATAAAAGACGGGGCTGAAATCGACAAGGGCGAGATGTTCGTACGCTGGGATCCGTATACTTCTCCTGTCCTTACAGAGGTCGGCGGAAAAGTAAAATATGAAGACCTAAAAGAAGCCATCACTATCCGCGACGAACTTAATCCGGTCACAAAGCTGATCGAGCGCGTAGTTGTTGAGCATAAAGCAGAATTCCATCCTCAGATCTTGATTTTAGACGATAGGCAGGAGGTTTTGGGAATTTATCCTATTCCGATCGGCGCCCACATTATGACCAAGGACGGCCAGCACGTAGAAGCAGGAGACCTGCTTGCAAAGATCCCCAGAATGGTCGTTAAGACCCGCGATATCACCGGCGGCCTTCCGCGAGTCGCCGAATTATTTGAAGCAAGACGGCCAAAAGACCCGGCAGTCATCAGTGAAATCGACGGATTTGTGGAATTCGGAGAATCAAAAAAGGGGCAGCGGGTGATCATCGTACGTTCATCAACCGATATGCAGAGAGAATATGTTATTCCTCACGGGAAACATCCCAATGTATATAAAGGCGATAAAGTCATGGCAGGCCAGCAGCTTACCGACGGGCCTGTCGTCCTTCAGGATATCCTGAGGGTTTCAGGCGATAAAATCTTGCAGGAATACCTTGTAAATGAGGTCCAGGAAGTTTATCGCTTACAGGGTGTCCATATAAACGACAAACACATTGAAGTCATAATCCGCCAGATGCTTAAGAAGGTGCGCATTGAAGACCCGGGTGATACCGACTTTTTGGCGACTCAGCAGGTCGATAAATGGAAATTCCAGAAGGAAAATGCCAGGGTAATCAAAAAAGGCGGCAAGCCCGCTTTAGCAACGCCCCTTCTTCTAGGTATCACTAAGGCATCGCTTACAACGGAAAGTTTTATTTCCGCTGCCAGTTTCCAGGAGACAACGCGTGTTTTGACAGATGCCGCAGCAAGCGGAAAACGCGACGAACTATTTGGCCTCAAGGAAAATGTCATCGTCGGCCACTTGATCCCGTCCGGCACCGGTTTTAGATCTCACAGGGAAATTGAAGTAGTAAAATTAGCCGATGAAAAGCGTGAACAGATAAAAAGAGAACAGGAAAAAGAAGTTGTAACCGCAGAGAAAGCAAAGGAATAAAAGCATGCCAACAATCCAACAGTTAATCAGGTTAGGCAGGATCTCTAAAATTAAAAAGACAAAATCTCCGGCACTTAAAAGCTGCCCGCAAAGGCGGGGGGTGTGCGTGCAGGTGCGTACGATGACGCCTAAAAAACCAAACTCCGCTTTAAGAAAAATCGCCAGGGTGCGCCTTACTACCGGCATTGAAGTCACGGCTTATATTCCCGGAGAAGGGCATAATTTGCAAGAGCACTCCATAGTCCTGGTAAGGGGAGGCCGTGTAAAAGACCTGCCCGGAGTCAGGTATCACATTGTAAGAGGGACTCTTGATTCGGCCGGGGTAACCCAACGTAATAAGTCGCGTTCGAAGTACGGCGCTAAAATGCACAAAAAGTAGGATTATTAACAATCCCGTCCAGTGGACGGGATAAATTAAAATTAAACGCCAGCGGCAATTTTAATTTAAAGGAAAAAAAATGAGAAGAAGAAGTGCTCAGGGAAGAGAAATTTTAGCAGATCCGAAGTTCAATTCTAAAGTGGTCGGTAAATTTATCAATATGGTCATGCTGGAAGGCAAGAAATCATTGGCTGAGAAAATGGTTTACGGCGCCTTTGATATTGTCAGAAAACAGCTTAATGAAACCGACGTATTAAAGGTTTTTTATAAAGCAATAGAGAATGCCCGTCCGCGCTTAGAGGTAAAACCCCGGCGTGTCGGAGGTGCGACTTACCAGGTCCCTATTGAAGTAAGGCAGGACCGCGGCACATCGATCGCCTTAAGATGGATCAGGGATTTTGCCATGAATAAAAAAGGCAAACCCATGAAAGAAAAACTGGCGGATGAGATTATTTCTGCATATAAGGGAGAAGGTTCGGCGATCAAAAAGAGAGACGATACGCACAAGATGGCTGAATCAAACAAGGCCTTCGCTCATTTTAGGTGGTAAAAAATAAGAAATATCTGGACAAATCATAAATTTGTTGTATACTATTTGTCTTTACCCCATTAGAAAAGGATGGGGATAAAAAATCAGCTTTTACATATTATTAATTATTAAATATAATGGCAAGAAAAATACCGATAGAAAAACTAAGGAACATAGGCATAATCGCCCATATTGATGCCGGTAAGACCACGACCACCGAGCGCATCCTGTTTTATTCCGGGAAGACCTATAAATTAGGGGAAGTCCATGACGGGACTGCAGTTATGGATTGGATGGTACAGGAACAGGAAAGAGGGATTACTATCACAGCGGCAGCTACTACATGCGCCTGGAAAGATTGTACCATCAATATTATCGATACTCCGGGGCACGTGGATTTCACCGTAGAAGTCGAACGTTCTTTAAAAGTATTGGACGGCGCTGTTGTTGTCTTCTGTGGCGTGGGCGGAGTTGAACCCCAGTCAGAAACAGTTTGGCGCCAGGCAGACCGTTATGCGGTCCCCAGGGTCGCATATGTCAATAAGATGGATAGGACCGGGGCAAAATTCTTTGAGACAATCGCCGAAATGCACCAGAAATTAGGAGCAAATGCCGCGGCAATCCAGATCCCTTACGGCAATGAAGAGAATTTTAAAGGTATCGTAGATATCGTAGACCATAAATTGTATTTATATAAAGATGATTTAGGCAAGGATATCCAGGCGCAAGAAGTACCCGAGGAATTAAAAGCTGATGTTGAAAAATACCGCGCTGTGTTGATCGAGAAATTAGCCGAAGCAGATGATGATATATTGGATAAATTTCTGCACGGGAAGGAAATCACTGATGCGGATATCAAGAGCAAAATCCGTTCTACTGTGATCGCCAATAAATTTGTACCGGTATTATGCGGTTCTTCATTTAAGAATAAAGGCATTCAGCTGGTCCTGGATGCAGTAGTTGATTATTTGCCCGCTCCTTCTGATTTGCCCGCGGTAAAAGGGACAAACCCGGAATCAGGCGAATTTGAAGAGATTTCCGCCAGCGATGACGCGCCTTTTTGTGCTTTAAGTTTTAAAATCGCAACCGACCCGTATGTAGGCAGGCTTAATTATGTCCGGGTTTATTCAGGGACTTTGGCCAGCGGTACCTACATTTATAATGCCACTAAAAGGGTAAGGGAGCGTGTTACTAAAATAGTACGTATGCATGCTAACCGTCAGGAGATCATTGACAGTATTTCTACGGGCGATATTGCAGCTGTCGTCGGTTTAAAGGAAACAAAAACCGGTGATACATTATGTTTAGAAAAGACCCCGATTTTAGTCGAGGCAATGCGTTTTCCGGAACCGGTCATACAGCAGGCGATCGAAACTTCCTCTAAAGATGAATCGGAAAAATTAGGGATGGCGTTGCATAAGCTTGCCGATGAAGACCCGTCTTTCCGGATCACCTATAATCAGGAAACCGGGCAGACACTTATGGCCGGAATGGGCCAGCTTCATCTTGAAATTATCGTAGATAGATTGTTAAGGGAATTTAATGTCGCCGTACAGGTCGGGTTTCCGCAGGTTGCCTATCGGGAGACAATTACTAAAAAAATCAATGCTTCCGGAAAATTCATCCAGCAGTCAGGCGGCCGGGGACAGTATGGCCATTGCGTCTTAGAAATGGAGCCGCAGGAAGCACCCGGCATGGGCATTACTTTTGAAAATAAAATTAAAGGCGGTGCAATCCCGCAGGAATTTATTCCTTCGGTCAAGCAGGGTGTTTTTGATACCGCAAAATCAGGATGTTTAGCCGGATACCCGGTTACAGACATCAAAGTCACATTGGTCGATGGTTCTTTTCATGAAGTCGATTCTTCGGAACTCGCATTTAAAATGGCAGCAGGTATGGCACTTACAGACGGCTTAAGGAAAGGCAGCCCCATTCTATTGGAACCGATTATGGACATGGAGGTTGTCACACCCGAAGAATTCATGGGTGCGATCATCGGTGATTTAAGCAGCCGCCGCGCAAAAATCAATGCCATCAATTCACGGGGCAATGTGCGCGCCATCAGAGTTTTTATCCCGCTTGCAGAAATTTTTAATTACGCGACGGTAATGCGTTCTTTATCTCAAGGCCGTGCTTCCTATACAATGGAGCCCTCGTATTATACAGAGGTGCCTTCACATATAGCAGATAAGATCATCGCCGGTTTTACATCAGCAGGGTCGCATAGAAAATGAAAATAACCAGTTTTCTTAAAACAATTGTTTTAAAATCCAGGAGGTGGACTAATGGCTAAGGAAAAGTTTGTAAGGAGCAAGCCGCACGTTAACATCGGTACCATCGGCCACATCGACCATGGTAAAACCACATTAACAGCAGCCATCACTCACGTTTTGGCCAAGATGGGAAAAGCTACTGAAAGGCAATACGCTGATATCGCAAAAGGCGGTACTGTAAGAGATGAGACAAAAGTCGTTACTATTTCAGTTGCCCACGTCGAATACGAAACAGACAATCGCCACTATGCACATATCGACTGCCCTGGCCACGCTGATTATATCAAGAACATGATCACCGGCGCCGCACAGATGGACGGCGCAATTTTAGTTGTTTCTGCTGTTGACGGCCCTATGCCTCAGACAAGAGAGCATATCCTGTTAGCCCGTCAGGTTAACGTGCCTTCAATGGTCGTATTTTTGAATAAAGTCGACCTGGTGCAGGACAAAGAACTGATCGACCTCGTTGAAATGGAAGTAAGGGACCTTTTGACCAAATACGGTTATCCCGGAGATAAAACTCCTATCATAAAGGGCGCTTCTTTAAAAGCACTGCAAGCGCCTGATGCGAATTCGCCTGATGCCGCATGCATCCTGGAATTGGTGAAGGCATGTGACGAGTTTATTCCTTTGCCCGCCAGAGAATTAGATAAACCTTTACTTATGGCAGTAGAAGACGTATTTACAATTGAAGGTAGAGGAACAGTCGGTACCGGAAGGATCGAACGCGGTAAGGTCAAGATAAACGAAGAAGTCGAAATTATCGGTTTAAGGCCGGAAGTAAAAAAGACGGTTGTCACCGGTATTGAAATGTTCCGCAAGCTTCTTGATGAAGGGCAAGCCGGAGACAATGTGGGTTTGCTGTTAAGAGGCGTTGACAAAAATGAAATCGAGCGCGGCATGGTCATCGCAGCACCTAAGTCGATTACCCCGCATACCAAGTTCAAGGCACAGGTTTATATCCTTACCAAAGAGGAAGGCGGGCGCCACACTCCGTTCTTCAAGGGATACAGGCCGCAGTTTTATTTCAGGACAACAGATGTTACAGGGTCAGTTACTCTGCCTGCGGGTTCAGAAATGGTTATGCCCGGGGATAATGTTTCGTTAGAA
>VGKM01000049.1 GCA_016867005.1 Candidatus Omnitrophota bacterium
ATCCCTAATAATATTTATTTTGCTTTTGCTTATTTTCTTATCATACCTAAGTACGAGAGGTATTTCATAGATCATAGGCCTTAATTCCAGGGCCTTAAGGAGCAATTCTGCTGCTGCGGCAAAGTTATTTTCTGATATAAGCCCTTCTCCGTGAATTTTTTTTAATTCAAGCATAAAATTTACTCTATATGCCCGGTAATTACAGGTATAATCCGTGACTCCAGGATAATTTATCATCCTGCGAAATAAACAATTCCCAAACGAAGAAATAATTCTCCTGTTTCTTCTTACGCCTATTTGTACCGCTCCCGGGATAAATCTTGAAGCAATAACAAGATCGCAACCGGAATTTTCAATTAATTCGATCATCCCTTTGACAACTGCCGCATCCTGAGTCATATCAGCATCTTTAATAATAATAATATCTGCCTTCTGTAAATCTAATGCCTTTTGAATCCCGCTTTTCATCGCCTGGCCAAGACCCATATTCTTGCAATGAGTTACTAATTGCACCTCCCCTTGATTAACAAGCTCTCTAAGCTCATCTACGCTGGCATCGGTAGAGCCATCGTCAACAGCGATAAACAAATATTCCTTATTGGCTTTATGAAAAACCAGGGATAACTTAGCAATTTCAGAATATATCGCCCCAACTTCATTATAAAAAGGAAGGATCACTATAATCATTTTAAAAGGCCTATAATCCGCTTAGAACCTTCCAACAGCATATTTTTTAATAAAATAGGACTACCAGGCCGCTTGCGCATTGTCCTCAAAATATATCCGGGTCGCAAAAGCATTCTTAGTATAATTTTCTTCCTGATGGAATCTAACTCTTCCGCTGCGATAAAAAATGTTTTTAAGCAAGAACAAGAATAGCTATAATTACTGTCTCCCAGTCCAGTTATGAGGCCGTTTTTGTCCACGAAATTATAAAACTCTGTCCCGGGCAAGGGGCAGGCGATATTCACGTCAAAATAATCAGGATTATTCTTTTTAATGAATTGCTCCGTCTCTTTAACTGTATCCTTAGAATCCCACGGAAAACCGATCATCAAAAAAGCATGGCTTAAAATTCCTGTTTCCGAACACAACCTAATAGCATTCTGACACTGTTCTAGAGTGACTCCTTTATTGATTTTGTCTAATATATCTTGCGAGCCGCTTTCTATGCCAAAACCGACAATCCAACATCCTGCATCTTTCATCTCATAAAGCAAATCTTTATCTACTGTATCTGCGCGGCTGTTACAAGCCCATCGGATGCCGGATACATTTTTTTTAATTAGACTACATAATTTATAAACCCATTTTCTATCATGCGTAAAGTTATCAGCATTAAACAAATAGTCCTTTATGCCGTAGCAACGAACACACTCTTCTATTTCCCCTAGGACATTCTCCGGGTCACGATAACTGACATTATAACCGGATAATATCCCTGCCAGACAAAAGGTGCATCTAAAATTACATCCATTGCCTACATTTATTACTGTAAGCGGCTTACCGTTATAAGGATTGGTATATTTATAATTATTAATTAGCTCCCTGGCCGGGAAAGGAAATTTATCAAGAGGCGCCAAACCGGAATAATCCGGATTAACCGATATTTTACCGTTTTTCCTGTAGGCGATCCCTTTTATTCCTGGATTTGGCACAAAATCGTTTATTGCCAACTGATATATTGTTTCTTCTTGCTGCTGCCTGATTATAATATCTAAATCCTTATTTTCAAAAAAATAATTTTCGCAATTATTTATGAAACATCCGCCTTTTACAATAGTTAATATTTCTGGTTTGGCCCGTTTGACAAAACTAAGATATTCAAAATCTTTTTTCAAGCTTGGCCCGCTGGCATTAATTAAAATAGCGCCAGGCCCGAATTCATTAATATCCGTCAATATCTCCGCCTTACCGAAATCATCTACGGGATAATCTCTGATTTTACAAACAATGCTCCTCTTCTGCAATATCGCGGCCAATTGCAATAAATCAACCGGGGGCAGATAAATCTTTGCTGTTTGCGTGCTTATTGAAGATTGGCACCTGGCGTCCCTTCTGAAAAGGCCGGACGGCGGATTAACTAATAAAACTTTATCGATTCTTTTTCTCATCTTTAAATTGAACTATTTTATTCACGATCCTTCCGCTTGCCATGCCATCACCATAAACATGCAAAGGACAAGCAATATTTTTACGGTAAGAATTGTTCATCAATCTTTCAACTCCTTTTATAATGCGCCTCTTATCCCTGCCTACTAAAACACCCAAGCCGGATTCTATTATTTCCGGCCTTTCTGTAAACTTTCTTAAAATAAGAAGCGGTTTTCCTAAAACTCCTGCTTCTTCCTGGACTCCGCCCGAATCGGTAAGTATTAAATATGCCCGGGATAATAAATAGACAAAACGCGGGTAATCGAGCGGTTTTAAAAGATATACATTATCTATATTTTTTAACCACTTGGTTACTGTATTCTTTACATTTGGGTTAGGATGAACAGGGAAAATAATAACTGTATCCTTATACCTTTCGGCAATTTCTTTAATTGCCGAACAAATACTGACCAGGGGCTCACCGAAATTCTCTCTCCTATGCACCGTAAGAACAATGATCTTCCGTCTTTGCCCGCTGATTTGCTTATGATAAACCAAGCTGGGGCATTTCTTTATTAATTTCAAGGTGGTTAATAAAGTGTCTGTCCCGGTATTGCCGGTCACCATAATATTTTTTTCCGGGACGCCTTCCTTTTTTAAATTTATTCTCGCCTGAAGCGTTGGCGCGAAATTGAAATCGGCTATTTTAGCAATCAATTGGCGGTTGATTTCTTCGGGGAAAGGATGCTTTTTATTGTATGTCCTTAAACCTGCTTCAATATGAAAAACCGGTATTTTTTGGTAATATGCCGCTAATGCAGACGAAAGGGCCGTAGAGGTATCTCCGTGGACAAGAACCAGACGGGGATCTTCCTTAACAAGCAGTTTATTCAACAGCCCCAAAATTAGGCAGTTGAGCATTTTTATTTGTTGATCTTTCAGCATAATGCCTAGGTTATAATCCAGCCGCATATTAAAAGTTTTAAGGACGCCTGTGAGGATTTCTTTATGCTGACCAGTTGAACAAACAATAACGGATAAACCTTCATTTTCCTTTAGTCTCTTTATCACGGGCATCATTTTTATAGCGTCCGGCCTCGTGCCCAAAATCACCAGGATCTTCATGTTGCTTGACTTTTGCCAAATTTTATTCATGCGCATGCCGGATCTTATAAAATCTTCTACATTCCTTATCCGGCGCCTTGTTTATACCGGTGTTTCAACGAGGTTAACATAGAATAACAGTAGTTTCCTTTTATGGAAGTGGCCGGAAAAGCGAGAAGCAAAACAAAAAAACACCTTGAACCCTGATGATCATTTATTAAGATAATTTATAAATAAAACAAACGAGGATTCAACTGCCGGAATTAACCCTTATAAATATCCGTTTTAATAACATGTATGGTTTTTCCAGGATACTAAAAAACACCATTGAGCATAACCAACTAGCCCCGAAAAAAATATTCTTATAAGAAGCGATCCCCATCTTAAAAAACCTAAAAATGACGTTTGGCCTAAAATAATAAGCCACCATTGCCCTTCTCTGCAATTCTATTAATTGACGGTGATTAGTTATGCCGAAATCGAAGCAAAAAGTGCTGTACCAACTGGAATATTTCTCCGGATCATCGATTCTGTCATGCGCTACCTGGTCATTAAAAAATTGCGAACCCGGGTAGGGAATAATAATATTGAACTTAGCAATATCCGTATCCAGCTCCTTCGCAAAGCGGATTGTTTCTTCGCGCTGCTCTCGTGTTTCTCCCGGTAAACCCAAGACGTATAAGCCTAAGGATAGGATCTTGGCCTCTTTTGTATATTTAACTGCTTCCCTTGCCTGGGCGATAGTCGTCTTCTTGTTTATTTTATCCAAAACTTCCTGGCTGCCTGTTTCTATGCCATACATAATCTGGTGCAAACCGGCTTCTTTCATTTTTAAGAGCAAATTTCTGTTTACTTTATCAACCCTATTTTCAGTAAACCATTTTATTTTCTTGTGCAATCCCCTGCTTACCATATGCTCACAAAATTCAAGGCCGGTTGATTCGGAAAATGGGAAATAAGCATCGGTAAAGCCGAAGTATTTAACTTGTAACTTCGTATGCATGTATTCTATCTCATCTACCACCTGCTTCATCTTCCTGTATCGAACCTTTTTATTGATTGTATCTTGAGCGCAAAAATAGCAATCATAAGGGCAGCCTCGAGATGCTCCAATCGGCAAAAATCGCCCGCCCCTGACAGAATTCATCGGAAATTCCCTATAATGATTCAAATCAAGAAGGCGAAATGCCGGATACGGAAGGCTGTCCAAATCTTCTACGATATTTCCCCCTTCATTATGATGAACTTTCCCGTCGCTAATATAGCTTATCCCCTTGATATTTGATAAATCTGCACCGTTAACAAGCGCCCTACACAACTCTGCCATTGCAAGCTCGCCTTCTCCTCTTACAACAATATCGGCACAACCGCAGTTTAATAACTCTGTTGAAAAACAGCTCGCGTGAGTATTACCCAATACAATATTTGTTTTGATGCCTCTATCTTTAACCTCTTGCACAAGCAACTTTACGTCTGCCAACACCGGCGTCAATACGGAAAACCCGACTATATCAGGTTTTACCGTTAATATTCTTTTTACGACATCCTCCTGGCTTATTCTGCCGGCGAACATATCAATTAATTCAACGCATACTCCTTCTTTTTCCAACACTGCAGCAATATAAGCCAAACCCAACGGCGGTATAGGGGCAAGAAACTGCCTATAGATTCTGTGTGATTTTATAAATTTAGACGTTGGATTAATCAATATTACTTTCATTTTAACCATTAGCTATCGTACCAAACAGGCTTACTAAGCAATAAAAATCTCTTCAGGCCCTTGGGCCCTTTTCTATTCATAATGATGTCTTTAATGTCATTTAAAATCCCGTTTAAGAAAATACTCATAAACCATAAATAAAGCCTTCTCCTGTACCGCGTCCTTGAAAACAGGCCGCGCAAAGCAACCGGCCAGCGGTGGATGATAAAACGGAGGCTTGCGGACTTGGTAAGTTTTGTTATCTCCTCCAGCGAAAGCTTCTCGGTTGACATTACCGGCTGCAGCCAATCGAATTGCCTGAAGTCCTTGACCGCAATCCATCCTTTTTTTACCGCTTCCTGGTAAAGTGCGGTCCCGGGCACAGGGGTAACAGGATGGAAGATCATGAATTCCACCCCGATATCTAAAGAATAATTCACCAGCGCCTCCAGGCTTTCTTTCTTTTCGTCCCTTAACCCGGTTAAAAATGTCCCCTGTCGGTGGATAACCGGGTATTTTTTCTTCATGATGCTGAATGCCTCCCTGCAGATATCTTCCTGATAACACTTGTTGATCTTTTTAAAATCTTCGCTTTCCTTTCTCTCTATGCCGATAAAGGCATTAATAAGGCCGCTTTTAACCATCTTCTCGAAGATCCCTAATTTTTCATCCCTGACCAGAAAATCGGCGCGCAAAAAAGCCCACCAATACAGATCTTTATAGTTTCTTTGCAGGAGCTTCTCGCAAAATGCATCATTCCATTTTGGGTCGACATTAAAAGTAGGATCGGCCCACAACAAATACCTTCTGTTATATTTATTATACAGGATGTCAATTTCCTCTATTGTCCTGTCTACGCTCTTGGTCCTATATGCCGGATAAACTTCAAATTCCTCTTTTTCGGGATCGGCTTTTCTCTGGTCCCCCCAAAATGTCCAAAGGGAACAAAAATTACACTTATCCACACAGCCGCGGCTATGTTCAATGGTCGCGCCCTGTGGCCAAAAATAACCGAGTGGTGAATATTTCCCCATCGGAATAAGGTCATAGGCGGCAATCGGAAGCTCATCCAAATTGCTGATCTTGGGCCGGAGCGAAGTCTGAATTATCTCCGTGCCATTTCTATAAGCTATGCCCATGACTCTTGACATGTCTTTATTGTCGCGTATAGATTTAAGCAATTCCAAGAATGTATACTCGCCTTCAAACTTGACTATATAATCTATCGGATAATTTGTTAATGACTCCCTGGGCGTCCAGGAAAAAAAATGGCCGCCTGCTACGTTTATTACTTTGGGATTGATTTCCTTGGCTAATTTGAATAACCTCACCGCCTCATGATGATAGAGCGCTTCCTCGCCTGCTCCCACAACATCGGCATCTTCATCTTTTAGTATCTTTGCCAGGGATGCCCATCCGATTTTTAACGGCGGGCAGTCAATGATCTTTATTTGGGCATCCGGCATGTGTTTTCTTACAACAGCTGCTATGGCGGGTAAGCCCAGGGGAAGCATATAATTATCCGATTCATTTACTACCGGCCATAAATACCTCGGAGGGCGGACTAATAAAATTTTCATAAATTCTCCCTTGTAAAATAAACAGAATCCGAAATCATTTTTTCTTTGAATCCCGGGTCTATTTTTACAGCTTTATCGGCAATGCGGAAACAATACCCGCAGTCCACGCAAGAAGACAGCCGGCAATCATGGGTAAAGAAAAAATCGAGGAACCCGTCTAATGCCTGATTGTCTATCTTGATTTCCATTGTCTCAAATATTCTCCTTGATTTAACCAGCTTAATAATGTCCTGCGGGGCCAATTTAAGCAGGTTTTTCAATCTGGCGAGAAAATTACCGCGGTTAGTCCTGGATGCGCCGCTCAAGGTAGGGAACAAATCAACGAGGTTGCCCTTGTATTCTCCATTTACGTAGGCGTTGATGATCCTGGCCAATTCCGGCGTAGGAAGCCGCCTATCTACAAGCTTGATACTATCAATGCCTATCTTTTCATAAACACTGATATCTTCCGGCCTGATCCAGGGCGCGCTGATCAAAAGATGAGGGAAGGATATCTTGCTGATCTTACAATTCAGGCTGCAGTAATCTATGGCAAAACTGCCTTCTCCTGTATTTTTCTGAGAGGCATGGGATGAAAATGCCTCATGATGTTCCTGAAATGGGCAGTGATATAGACAATGGTTATTGGCCATTAAACGCAACCCGCATTTTACAGCCTTTCTTAACTCTTTAAGGAGCACAAAGTCACGGTTAAGTTTTGTGTGTGACAGAGTGATGGAATCTGCGCCTATTGAATCCCAGAACCTTGCCTTTTCTATAGAATCAACGTGTGCCATAACAGAAACGCTTATCTTCAAAGAAGGGGATTTTCTTTTTATCATCTCTGCCAGAAAAGGAAGGGAGACCGTAACAGAGTCAACTCCGGCAGCAACCAGCCAATCTAATAACTTTGCAATTTCATGCTTGCCCTTGTTTGTAAATTCCCTTCCCCCCAGGCAGGAAGCATTAAGCAGATAATTGAACCCGCGCTTAGTTTTGCGGATCTCATTTATGTGCCTTGCGGCATTTTTCCTTGATATGTCAAAAACGGAATACGCCGGCCTTCCTCCCCCGACAAAATCCTCAGCAAGCTTACCGTAAACCTCATTTATAGAGGGGGAGCCGGTCAATACCGGAAGCAGGCCTTCCTGCCAATTTGTAGGAACAGAAAATTTCATTTTAAGATATTATTTTACCTGAATCAATCCCCAAAATCCCTATTATAACACAAAAAAACATATACGGTGATTGCCAATAGAACAATTCGTACCCCGACATGCTGACTAAGAGGCCGGTAAATGCCAGCAAAGATATTGATACCTGCATTTTTATTTTCGGTGAATTTTGTAATACTTTTATCTGTTTATAAGCTTTCCTGAAAAACGCAATAATCAATAATAAAATCCCGGAAAACCCGAGCAGGCCGGCCTCCGACAATATAGTCAAATACATATTATCTGCGACCATAAACTCATAAGGCACATAGCATTTAGCAGGAAAATAATCATAAAACCTGGCCCTGAAATGTTGCAGGCCTAGCCCTATCCATGGATGATCTTTAATTATGTGGAGCGTCATCTCCACCCGCGCGAGCCTAAAAGATGACAATACCCCTTCCCCTCCTGTCAGGTCTAACCCGTATCTGCCCCATGGATGCGGCAAA
>VGKM01000050.1 GCA_016867005.1 Candidatus Omnitrophota bacterium
CCATATAATCATTTATGGTTATAGACGGGTCTTTGACAAACGACTGCTCCAATAAACAATGCGCTTTGTAAAACTGCGCTTTATCTTTTTCCTTCTCTAAAGCATCCTGCGGCACATCTTCTTTCTTGATATATGCCGGATTTAATGCGGTGATCTGCATGGCTACATCTTTTGCAAACTGGATGAATTCCGGGTTTCGCGCAACAAAATCCGTCTCGCAGTTTACTTCCAATAAGGCCCCGACTTTGTTGCCCATGTGCACATACGATTCAACTCTTCCTTCATGCGCAACTCTGCCGTGCTTTTTTGCGGCAATTTCCAGGCCGCGCTCTTTTATAAGCTTGGCTGCTTTTTCCAGGTTCCCCCCCGCATCATGAAGCGCCTTACGGCAGGCCTCAATGCTGGCGCTGGTCATATTCCTTAAATCCTTGACTAACTCTAAAGGTACCTTTGTCATTATTATTACACCTTCCTTCTGATACGGTTCTTTTCTTCCGGCTTGGCGCGGACATGGCCCTTTTTAACGTCCTTGCCTTCTTCTCCGGGCGCAACCTCGGTCTCTACTATTTCTTCGATCTCTTTGATCTTTATTTCTTCCTCGGGCAATATCACAGGGGCCTCTCCTTCGGCAGCCGGCTCTTGCTTGGCAACGCCGCTTTCCGAAAGATATGAAAGGAATTTTTTCCTGCCCTCTATGACCGTATCGGCGATCAAATGAGTAATAAGCTGCACTGATTTGGTAGCATCGTCATTGCCGGGCACGGGATAACTCACAGGGTCGGGATTACAGTTAGTATCGATCAACCCGACGATCGGGATCTTTAAACGCATTGATTCCCTGACCGCGGTTTCTTCTTTTTTAGTATCAACGATGAATATCGCCTTTGGCATGCGCTCCATCGCCGATATGCCGGAGAAATTCTTTTTCAGTTTGGCTAATTCCTTCTCCATGCCGGATACTTCTTTTTTTGTGAACTTGGCAAAAGTGCCGTCTTCGCGCATCTTTTCTATTTCTTTCAGGCGGTTAATGCTCTTTTTTACTGTTGAAAAATTGGTCAGAAGCCCTCCTGGCCAGCGCTCGGTGACATAATACATCCCGGCGCGCATTGCTTCCTGCTGCACGACTTCCTGCGCCTGTTTTTTGGTACCGACAAACAGGACTACTTCGCCTTTAGTTGTTATCTCCATAAGAAAGTCCCTTGCGCGGTTCAGGGCCTGTTCTGTTTTCTCAAGGTCGATAATGTAAATACCGCTTCTTTCGCCGAAAATGAATTTTTTCATTTTCGGATTCCAACGGGAGGTCTTGTGGCCGAAATGCACCCCCGCTTCCAGCAACTGCTTGATTAATTCTGTAGGCACTGCACTTTCCCCTTTCTTTTGCATAGCCGTTCTTTTCAAGCATTAAACTGCATACGCCATATGCGTTTAACAGCAAGAACGCGCTATTTTTTCATTGGAATTCCGCCTGTATTGACTTTAAGCGTCAGGCGAAAACCGTGATTTTTAACTCCTGCCTGCCATCAGGCAGAAAACCCAAATTAAACAGTTAATATAGCACAATTTCCTGAAATATCAATAAATTTATTGTAATTCCTGGAGCTCGTACAGCTTTTTATATAACCCGCCTATATCCAATAAATCGCTGTGAGCGCCTTGTTCAGCAATCCGTCCTTTTTCCAGGACAATGATGCGGTGGGCATTCCTAATCGTGGAAAGCCGGTGGGCAATCACCAGGACTGTCCTGCCCTGCATAAGAGTTTCCAGGGCATCCTGGACTATGCGTTCACTTTCGGTATCAAGCTGGGAGGTCGCTTCATCAAGGATCAAGATCGGCGGGTTCTTAAGAAGGGCCCTTGCTATGGCGATCCTCTGCCTTTCCCCGCCGGAAAGCTTCATCCCCCTGTCGCCGATTATCGTATCGTAGCCCTGCGGGAGTTTTTTTATAAAATCATGGGCATGCGCCTTAAGCGCCGCCTGTTCAATATCATGCTGCGATGTTTCAAGCTTGCCGTAGGCGATATTTGCTTTTATCGTATCATTGAACAAAATGGTCTCCTGTGTGACAATGCCGATCTGCTGCCGCAAAGATTGAAGGGTTATCTCTTTTATATCAAGGCCGTCAATAAGCACCCTGCCTTTTTTCGGGTCATAAAACCGGGGCAAGAGGTCCAAAAGCGTACTCTTACCGACGCCGCTGGGGCCTACTACCGCCAGGATCTGCCCTTTCTTCACTTCCAGATTGATGTCTTTTAAGATCTCATTCGTGCCGTAACTAAACGATACATTATCAAAAAGTATGCTGCTTTTAAAATCCGTGATCACTGCCGCTGTTTTCTTTTCAGGCACAGTCGGATACGTATCCAGGACTTCGTGGATACGCTCGCTGGCTGCCATCGCCTGCTGGTTCAAGGAATGCACCTGGCTTAATTTTTTAAAAGGCCTGATAAGCGATAATAACGACCCCAGGAACAACCCGAAAACGCCGAAAGAAAGCGTGCCGGCTATTACTTCCCTGCCGCCGAAAAAGAAAATGATCACTCCTGCGATACAACCGATAAACTCAGTGGCGGGGCTTAAGACCAGAAGCCGCTTTACCGATTTCATAGAAATCTTATAATAATTGTTATTGGCGCTGTTGAATTTATTGATCTCATAACCTTCCATATTAAAGGCCTTGACGATGCGGGTGCCGATTATGCTCTCATAAAGCAGCGAATTGATATCCGCCATCTTTTCCTGGGAGCTCTTGGAAAGCTTGCGCAATTTCTTGCCGATCATAAACATCAGGTAACTGATAAGCCCCAGCGGCAGGATCACCAGGGCCAGGAATTTCGGCAGGATAAAAACAGATATCCCGAAGAAAACCACGACCTGCAAGGTCTGATAGATCAGGTCCGTCGAGCCGTAAGAAACGGCATTTTCTACAAGCTTTACATCGTTTGTAATACGCGAGATCAATTCTCCGCCCCGCTTTTGGGTAAAATATTCCAGCGATAACGACTGCAATTTAGAATAAAGTTTGGCGCGGATGTCCCTTACTACAAGCTGGCCTATATCGGACATCAGATAGCTCTGCCAGAAATTAAAAAACCCCTTGAATAAAAACATCAACAACACGATTACCGCGACATAATTAAGGAGTGCCGCCGGCTGCATGCCGTTTATCTTATCTATGAAACCGGCAAGAAAACCGGGCAATTTGGCAGGGATGATGATCTGCTTATTGCTCAATATCTTATCTGCTACCGGCACGATCATCGCCAGCTGGAAACCGTCAAAAATGGCGGAAAACCCCATGCAGACGCCGGCCGTAACAAACTTACCTAAATAGGGCTTGACGAATTGTAATAACCTTAAGTAATCACGCATGTTTTAATTCTCTCCAAAGAGTAGCATTGTATCATATATCCCCTGCTGCCGCAACTTTTTTTAACCCTTTTTAACATAGCGATAATTTTAGTTGCAAGCATATGGCTAGTTTGATATCATACTTAGCATGAGTACGCTCAAAGTTGCAGTAGTAGGCACCGGCCATTTAGGCAGTATCCATGCAAAGCTCTATAAGGAAATTGAAAATTGCGAGCTTATCGGTATCTCTGATATCGACCGTGCCCGCCTTGATGCTGTTTCCCGGGAATTAAATGTCCCCGGTTACAGCGACTACAGGGAACTTTTCGATAAGGCCGACGCAGTAAGTGTCGCTGTCCCGACAAGATTGCATTATGCGGTAGCCGGGGATTTCTTAAACCATGGCATACCGGTACTTGTGGAAAAACCATTTACCCTTACCTTAAAAGAAGCAAACACCCTGATTAAAACCGCAAAATCAAAAAATCTTACGCTGCAGGTCGGCCACATTGAAAGGTTCAATTCCGCATTCAACGCGACCAAGGAATTAATTGATAGGCCCAAGTTTATTGAGTGCCACCGTTTAAGCCCCTTCCCCAACAGGTCTCTTGATGTAGGGGCGGTGTTAGATTTAATGATCCATGATATCGATATAGTCCTGGGGCTTGTCTCCTCTAAGATCAAACGCATAGAATCAGTCGGCATAAACGTACTGACTCAGTACGAAGATATTGCCAATACGCGCATCACTTTCCAGGACGGCTGCGTCGCCAACCTTACCGCCAGCCGCATTTCCGACGAATCGATGCGCAAGATCAGGATCTTCCAGAAGAATGCCTACATTTCCCTTGATTATAAAGAAGCTAAAGCAAGCATTTACAAAAAAGACGGCGTAAAAATCACTAAGACAGACCTGCCGATTGAAAAAGAACAACCCCTGAAGAAAGAACTATCTTCTTTTGTCCAATGCGTTAGAACCCGCACAGAGCCGCTTGTATCGGGCGCGGTTGCAGCAGGCGCCTTAAAAGTAGCCCTTCAAATCCAAAAACAGATATGGCGCAAAAACATATTCTGATCATCTGCGGCGAGGCCTCAGGCGAGGCCAATGCCGCAAACCTTGCGGCTGCAATAAAAGAAATTTACCCATCCATCAAGATTTCAGCCACCGGAAGCAGTTTAATGAAAAGCCTGGGAGTAAATGTTTTTTACGACATCCGGAACCTTGCGGCCTTCGGTTTCTTTGATGTTATAAAAAAGCTTCCTGAATTTTTTTCCTTAATGAACACAATCCTGGAAAAAATTAAAAAGGAAAAACCCGACGCAATAATCCTGGTAGATTTTTCCGGCTTGAACCTGCGCCTGGCCAGGAAAATCAACAAATCTATTCCCGTGATTTATTATACAAGCCCTCAGGTGTGGGCATCCCGCTTAGGCCGCATCAAGACAATAAAAAGGTTTATCTCTAAAATGATCGTCTTATTTCAATTTGAGGAAAAGTTTTACCGGGAACACGGCATTGACGCTGATTTTGTAGGGCATCCTCTTTTGGATATAGTAAAGCCGGCTATGCACCGGGAAGAGTTCTTAAATAAGTTTGCGCTATCTAAGGATAAAATAACAATAGCGCTCCTGCCCGGTTCAAGAAAAACTGAAATAAAAAATATTTTGCCTTTGATGCTAAAAACTGCTATTCTGATTAATAAGAAACTTCCCGATACGCAGTTTATTATCGCCAAACCCGCGCAGCTCGAATGGGTTGTTTATAACCGGATCATCGGGGGGATGCCGCTCAACTTAAAAGTGATCGAAGGTAAAACCTACGACTGCCTTCAGGCAGCCGACTTTGCGCTGGTTGCCTCCGGGACCGCAACAATGGAGGCGGCGATCTTAGGCAAACCTTTCTTTGTAATCTATAAAATGGGCCTGTTGAATTATCTTTTGTACCGGCCGCAGGTAAAAGTACCGTTTATCGGGATGGTTAATATAATCGGCCGGGAACTGATCGTGCCTGAGTTCATACAGTTTAACGCCAAACCCGGAATAATCGCCGAAAAAACGCTGGAACTATTCAACTCGCATGAAAAAATCAGGCAAATGGCCGATAAGCTTAAAGGTGTAAAGGCCTTGCTGGGTGAAAGCGGCGCTGCAAAACGTGCGGCAAAAATAATCGCAGAAATAATATGAAAGTCAATCCTACTAAAACCGTAAGCGAACTTGTAACAGTCCTGCCCTACATCATTGATATTGACGAAAAGAAGAAGATCTACCATTCCTGGCGCGTGGCTGTTTTTTCCGCGCTCATCGCCGCTAAAACCGTGCCGCAGCAACAGGTAAAATATATTTTCTATGCCGGGCTCCTGCATGATATCGGAGGCGTGGGTTTTCCGATACACATCATCCATTATTTAAAACGCACCGATAAAATGAGCCGCAGCATCCTGCTCAGCCACCCTATTATCGGGGCCCAGCTGATTTACAATATCCCCAAGATGAACCCGATAGCAAAACTTATCCTCGACCATCATGAATGGATAAATGGAATGGGATACCCCCGGGCAAAGATCGAAAAGGATATCCCCTGGGGCTCGCAAATAATCCGTATCGCCGATTCCATAGACATTTACCTGCAGCTTGGCCATATTAAAAGAATACGCAACATGGAAGACAAAATGTCTTCTTTTGCCGGGAAGGAATATTCAAGGCCGCTCCTCAAGCGCGCCATTGGTATCCTGAAAAAGAAGCGCTTATTCTATAAAATATACCCGCCTAAAAACGTGCCGGCTATTTTTGAAGAAGTGCGCAAAAACGTCGGAGACCTGCATATCCCGCTTAAGATCGATGCTGTCGGCAGGACCCTGGAAGCAGTGGCCCAGATCATAGACATGAAACATCCTTTTACTTCAGGGCATTCTTTGCGCGTATCGCGTTATGCCATGGCAATCGCGCTGAGCATGGGGTTACCGCACGATGATGTGACTAAAATCCGGTGGGCGGGGCTGATCCATGATATAGGAAAGCTTAATGTCTCCCGCAGGCTCCTTGATAAACCGACTAACCTTACTCCCGCAGAATATGCCGAGATCCAGAAACACGCCCGCCAGACCTATAATATTATGAGTATGATCCCCACGCTTGGCGATATTACCCTTATCGCCTCTGCTCATCATGAGAAATATGACGGCTCAGGTTATCCGTTCAAATTAAAAGGAAATGAGATCCCGCTCGGGGCAAGGATACTTGCCATCTGCGACAGTTTTGACGCTATGACTTCAAACCGCCCCTACAGGATACCCCGCACCTTTGAAGAGGCCTGGAGGGAAATTAAATCCCTTTCCGGAAAACAATATGACCCGGAAATCGTCGAAATCGCCCTCCCCCTCCTTCGCAATCTCGGATTCTAAATTCCTATCATAAGTCTAGCTTTATGGTTCTTGCTCAGGGATGTCGCGGGTCCTGCCGAGGCATATTTTCGCAGGGACGCGCGGTTTCGAGCGCATGGCTTAAGCTTTATGGTTTTTGCTGAAGGCGCATTAGAAAATTTTCGAGCGCCGGAAGCAAGAACCATAAAGCTAGACTTGATGAGAGCGAGAAACAGGCGAAAGGTTTATTGGGATTTAGCCATATTGATGCGTTCGTCGATGGGCGGATGGTCGAAGAAGAAAAATTTGATAACAGGGTGCGGGGAGCGGTCAGCGAGGTTTTGCGTGGCAAGCTTATCCATTGCGGAGATAAACGCCTCTTTATTTCCTGTGACCGAAAGCGCCATTTTATCGGCATTTGTTTCCATAATGCGGCTGAGAAGATTCTCCAGCGGCCCGGTAAGAAGGCCGAAAAGCATAAAATAAATTATAACAAGCGGAAACGCCGCAATATCAGATAATGAAGAAAACCCGAAAAATCTCAAGGCATATGAATTGGTCGCATAAATTAGATAAAATGCCGCAACGCTCGCCAGGGAATTAATAACGACAAGCTTAATAAGGTGCTTGAGCTTATAATGCGCGAATTCATGGGCCAGGACCACCTCGATCTCATCATAGGTGAATTTATCTTTTAAGGTATCAGCCAATATCACGCGCCTGGTATTGCCCCAGCCGACAAACGCCGCATTCGCCTTAAGGGTCTTTTTGCTGAAATCGATTTCGTAGCAATCAAGGATCTTTATCTTGATCTTATCCGCCAGCCCCATTATCCTGCTGCGCAAGGCCTCATCCGAAAGCTTCTTGTATTTAAAAAATAAAGGGATGATAACTACAGGCACAAGCTTTGCCAGGACCAGGTTAAAAAACACCCAGAATATTGAAATTATCAACCACCAGTAAAGCGGGCTTATTTTTAAAACATAATAAAACGCGGAAAATAAGATCAGGAGTATCACAAATGAAATTATCCCGGCTTTTGCCTGGTCCTTTAGCCAATCCCCTATTTTTTGGTTGGTCAGCCCGAATTGATGCTCCAGTAAGAATGAACGGTAAAAATTAAGGGGGAAATCCAGGATAGCGTAAATAACCAGCGTTGACAGGAGAAATGCCGGTAAAAGAAAAAGTTCTCCGGGTAAAGCGCCTCTTAAAGCCATTGCAAGTGCTTTGGAATAACCGAACCCTGCAAACAAAAAAAGCAGCAGGAACATGTACCCTGAATTAAAAAAAGCCAA
>VGKM01000051.1 GCA_016867005.1 Candidatus Omnitrophota bacterium
ACAGGGATATTATAGATCTGTCCGATTAAAGCCACGGTGCCGCCCCAAAAAAGCGTTGCCAAAAGCACCAGGCTTTTGCCCACCTGAAGAAAACCCTCTTTTTTAAAACTGAAGGTATACCCCGCATAAAGCGTCGCAATACTTACCAGTAAAAGCGCTGCGGTCCTTAAGTGCCCGGGGATCCTCTGCCAGTTTGAAGCAACAAAAAAGATAACTCCCAGGCCTATAAAGACAGAACCGACGAGGGTCAGGACCTTTACCGCATCCATTTTTTTCTTCAATCCGGCCCTATGAAGCTTATAAAGATTTAGGATTGAATTTCCCTGATCGGGATTGATCAAGCCACGCTCTTCCCATAATGGCAGCTGTCTCTGCAACCAGCGGTGATATTTCTTGTGCCGCCAGAATGTTGCCCGGCCGATCCAATAAAAGATGAGTACAAGCAAAAGTACACTGAATATCATCTTGCCTCCGGCTTTAATCTACCACGACAGGCATAGGCTATCAAGCAAAATTTAAGCGTTCAGAAGGTATTTAAAACTTTCAATTTCCTTTTGGCTTGCCTCATCAAACTTGATCAATAATTCGTACTTTGATGCGCTTTTATTACGCAGCCAGGCGCGTAAGACCCTGCCCCGGAATGTCACCCCGCTTTTTCCATCCGCCTCAAAAGACCATTGTAAAATTACATTCCTTCCGGCTTCCAGGCCTTCGTCAATAGCGCAAAGAACACCCTGCGGGTTGATATTAATGGTGCGCACTTTAAAGATTTTATCTTCATGGATAAGAGTGGCAAAGGTCTCAAGCGGAAACCTGCGGTATTTCCTATTTTCTATGAAGGCGTTTTTATCGATTTTTGCAAAGGCCTCTTCCCACCCTCTGCCGAATTTGCTGATCCAGTCAATTGCAGCTGTCCCAAAGCCGATCTCGCGGCCGGCTTTTTCGCTTTCGATCCATTGGTGCTTCCTGATCTCGGAAATCGCACGCGGATCTTTCAAATATGGATACTTGCTCTTCACAACAAACCTCCCTTTTAAAATCAAAATTATATCAGGGAATAATTTGTTGTCAAGAGCTCGTCGAGAAATGACTATTTATACCTGATGACTTTTGCGCTGAAGGAATAGATTGTAACGGAATATCCCGGGGTATAGACGGGCATTTCGCCTTTAGTCACATCATAATGCGCTTTTAAATCGGCGGGCCTGGTAACCAGCTCACGGCTGATATTTATATCGATTAATCCGTCTCCTCCCACCTGCCTTGCCTTTGCCATCATGACCTCTTTTACTTCTTCGCTGGTTTTGCCGGATATTTTTCCGATAACATCATGCGGCCTGGAAGGCGCACTTGAGGTGAAAAAACTGATGGGATAATCCTTGGGCCGGGGCGGATAGTTTATACCGGTTAAATTAGTAAAAGCCACCTGCCTCTTTGCGTATTTCTCGGCAGTCATGCAGCCGCAGAGAGGAAAAATAACAAGTATCAGAGTAAAAATTATTCTCATTCTTTTTTAGTTATAACTCCTAACCTGTCCCACCTCCGGGGTGGGACAGGTTCATTATTAATTGGCTATAGGTAATTCTACCACAAAACGCGTGCCTTTTGCATATTGTGATTCAAAACTTATTTTCCCTTTGTGCGTATCTTCAATAATCTTCTTGATTACATAAAGGCCAAGGCCCGTACCTTTGCGCGCGGAAATCTTGGTGGTAAAAAACGGGGTGAAGATTTTTTTAATATTTTCATCTTTTACGCCCAGGCCGTTGTCTTCTATGATAATTTTAAGCGTTCCGTCCTGTTTTTGCGCCGAGAAAACAATCTTGCCGCGGTAACCTGCCTCTTTTAAGGCCAAGCTGCGCTCTACAATTGAGTCATAGGCATTATCAATAAAGTTAAAGAAAACTTCCTCAAGCTGGGTAAGGTTACCCCTGACTCTCGGAGTATCTTTAGTATAATTACGCACTAAGTCAAATTCGGCAAGCTTCACTTTAAACTGCACCATTTCAATTGTCCCGTCGATAATCTGGTCCAAACTAAGTGCTTCAAATTTTTCATCGCCTTTTCTGGTGTATTTTAAGATGCCCTTTACTACCTCTCCACCCTGCATGACATTTGACTGGATGCGCTCAAGCGCATGGTTAATCTGCTCGATCATTTCTTTTACTTCCGGGGTGCATTTTGAGGTATCAGCCATTTTAATGGTATCAATAGTGTCTCCGGCTATCAAAGACAAGGCATAAAACCTGTTGTTAATCTGGTGGGATAAGCCGTCTGCCATAGTTCCTATGGTCGCCATCTTCTCTGCCTGCGCGATCTGGCCCTGCATTTCCTTTGCTTCTTCGTAGAATTGGGCGTTTTCAATCGCAAGCGCTGCCTGGCTTGCCAAAACCTGGAAGACGTTCAAATCTTCAGGCGTATAAATCTGGCCTGAAACCTTATCGCCTAAAACTACAAATCCCATAAATCTGTCCTCAAGAAAAATCGGGATAAGTACTGAGGCGGCAAGTATTTTCATATTGCCTTCAAGGAGCTTATGCGTAAAATCGTTGCTGTCTTCCATCTGGCGCTTGATTTCTTCATATACTACCGGTTCGCGCTTAAGCATTATCCAGGAAATCAGTGGATTATCGGCTTTGAGTTTCTGGAGAAATGTCCTTTGGTGGTCCCTGTTGACCTGCAAAATATATTCATTAGTATCTTCGTTATAAAGATAAATTGCAACATAACTGATTTTAACAACCTTTGTTACGATATGGGCAATTAAACTAAGCAAACGCTTTAACTCACGGATACGCGTCATCCCGATAGAAGCATGTTTAAGGGTATCTTGATAGCGCTTCTGCTCTTTAAAAAGCTTCTCTTCTGCCCTTCGGCTGACATAAATGTAGATGAATGGACCAATAGTAGCTAATGCCGCCAATAACCCAAAAGGAGCCATCCACCATGTTGGCCCTAACAAATCGACGAGTAGATTTTTAAATGTTGTTGCTAAAATAAACGGCAAACCTAAAACTATGCTATATATTGCTACAAAAATTCCGGTGCGCGTAATAGCAACGCGGATGTCCATAAGGCGGTATTTAACAATTCCGTATACAAGCGGGAAAGGGTACAGTAATATAAAAACTATAGAGAACGGATAGATATCTATATGAAAATCTGGCAAAAAAAGTAAAATCGCGCCTGCCCATCCAAAAACTGAACCAACAATAAAATATTTTAACTGATTACGCCTAGAGCCTATTGAGTTAACATAGTTCTTAACAACTAAAAGAAAAGGATAACCCATCATAAACCACCAACTATAAAAAAAGAAAAGCAGATATATTAAACTTCTATTAATAAACCAGTCATGCCAATAGAACCGATTGAATACAAAACGCACTCCTCCTAAAAATAAATCCTTTCGTAGAAATAAAAGAACGATAAAGAAAATAGTTATCACATAGTTGAAGGCGAGAAAAAACTTATTACTTTTCTTATTAAGCAAAGCAAACACAAGATGATAATAGAAAACTGGTGGCAAAATAGCACCCAAATATGCAATTTGAAGCCAAAAGAAAGCAGAATCTTGTGTTATTGCTGAAGAAAATTTAAAAGCTCCTATATCCCAAATTGCAGTAGCAGATACAAATAGGGAAAAAAGCAAACTAACTTTTTTATTTCTACCCCTAAGAATAGTAAATAAGCTTAAGATAATTGCAGAGAAAGCTGCCAACAAAGATACCGACGTAAATAAATTCATGATTAAAAAATGGTAAGTTTATGTTCCCACGGCAAATTTAACTGTTTTAAAATTAATCTTGCTGTTTGTCTACCTATTACAGATACCTGAGGAATACCCCCCTGTGAAAGTCCTCCTGTTGTCCAATGACTTGATAAGTATAAATTTCTTATTGAAGTTCTACTAGAAAATACTGAATCATTTAATAACTCGCGTCTAGATGACCAACCGTAAGCAGCCCCTTTTCTGTTAGAGGTATATTCAAACAGAGTGTGTGGTGTAGCGTTGAACTTATAGTCAATATAATTGTTAAGATTGGGAATGACTTTGTGCGCTTTTCTGATAATCTTTTCCATCAAAACATTTCTATATTGGTCCCACATTCTTCGCGTCTTAAAAGGAGCTGCGACAAAAATTTCCATAGTTGGTTTATTTTTAATATTACCATCGCTCATAAAAGGAAATGCACAAAGTAAATACCGAGGACCTCGCAAAGACATAGTCCCCTCGACATCTCTATAGCAGGAATCTATATTATTTGAATCAAAAAACCAAACAGCAGCTGGCTCGATTATTTTATTCCTACACTCATCATTGAGTCCTAGATATACGCAAAAAAAGGACGGGGAAATTTGCAATCTGTCAACTTTATTGTACTCAATATTCTTTATATTAAGAAGTTTTTTAAATGTTTGCGTAGCGTCACAATTTGAAACAACGATTTTTGAAATAATCTTTGCGCCGTCCTCTAAGATAATGCCTTTTGCAATTGAATTTTCAGATATTATCTTTCTGACTTTCCGAGAAAAAAGAATCCTTCCCTTATATTCTTCGATATTCTTAACTAGAATATCGGGGAGCTTTTGGATCCCTCCCATAGGATACCATCCTGGATCAAAAAGAAACTCTCTAAACAACAATATAGAACTTACCGCTGATGTCTTATCTAAAGGGATACCAAAATTGCCTATTCCTGATAAAGCTTTCATAACCATGATAAGCTGTTTGTTCCTAAAAAATAGATCGAGTAATTCTTGTAAATTTAGTTTATACGTTTTGGCATATGTATCTAAAAAATTTGGTTTAATTATGAAATCAAAGAAACTTCTTACATCGCTAATATCCTTTGGAAAAAGTTTTCTAAATTCTTCGATTGTCGCTTCAACATTATCCCTTATATGCATTGATAATCCTGGAAGAATAATCTTATTGGAAGGATCAAATTGCTTAAGTTCTAATTGATTAAAGATACCTAATTCTCTAAAAATTCTACTAAGATACCCACTCTTCACTCCCCCCAAATAATGCACACCTACATCAAACCTATACCCCTGCCTTTCAAACGAAGTGCAATACCCTCCGGGCTTATTATGCTGTTCCACAATTAGAACTTTCAGGCCGGCTTTAGCTAAATAGCAGCCACACACCAGCCCGCCAATACCTGCACCAATAACCACTACATCGTATTTTTCAGTCATTTTTTGAAATTAACCTGTTGGATATTTAATGCCCTGCAAAGACGGATTAATGTCACCAAAGTAATGTTCTTTTTTCCCTCTTCTATTTTGGAGATCTCCGGTTGTTTCACCCTTGTAAGCAGAGAAAGCTCTTGCTGGCTCAGGCCCTTATTTATCCTCTCTCTTCTGATTAAGGCGCCAATCTCCTTTAAAGAAAAGGACGGCTCTCCTTTAGGAGGCATTTGTTTAATCCCCTGTTTTTCCAGCAGTTGCTCATATATGGTCTGCCACCAATCCCTGAATTCAGACCTACGCTCTATCCTAACCCAATATGTTTTGATAGCCGGCCAGGACTTTATAAATCTTTTCTTGGAGATGACGGAAAAAACTTCCTTTGGCTTATCGCAGCGCGAAAGAATGCTGACTACACGCTGATTAAATTGAAAATGACCCGGATTTCTTAAAATACCGGGGACTTCTTTAAGGGCTCTTTCATTCAAATCCCAGAAATACTTTGCGATTTTCATCAAAATGTCTTAAAACTGGCCTTTTTAATATTATAGGTTATAATCTATAATGGATATATATTATAACTTATAATATTCAAAAAATAAATATTATTTAATAAACTTTACGCTTTCAGATATCGGCTTGCGCGGCGAACGCCTGCCTTGCTCTGCAGGGTAGCCGAAAGTCAAGACGGCGATCAATTCGTTGTCTGTGCCAATAAGCTTATTGATCTCTTTCTTACAAAATAAAGGCGTATCGAGCCAGCAGGAGCTCACCTCTAACTCCTCTGCCATAAGTAGCATGTTCTGGATAGCGGCAGAAATAGCCGATAACTCCGCGCGAGGGATTATCTCGGCGAAATTCGCATAAGCATTGCCGTATTTTTGCTTAACTTTTTGCAGGTCCTTTGAGTTGTAAACAAGGACTATTGCCGGAGACGAACCCATGATCCTCGAAGCAGAACTTAGAAGAATGTTCGCTCCTGCGCCTAATTTCTTTGATCTCTGCAATGCAATATCAGATATTTTGGCTATCTTTTTCTTATTGGTAATGGCTACGAATTGCCATGGCTGAATGCGCAGGAAACTCGGAATAGAAGGCCCCCAAATACCTGCCTTGATAATTTTATCGAGGATCTTTTTGGGGACGGGTTTGGTGATATACCGGCGTATTGTTGTGCGGCCTTTGATGAATTTGAAAATGCTCATTTTATATACCCTCTCCTACGGCAATATTCGAATATTCTGGTTAAGTTCGACTTATCTATCTTCGGAAAGCTAAACCCATACTCCTTTAGGACTGCATGAGTCCTTTCGCTTACAAACTTTGTATTATAGTTAAAATAAGGAATGTAGGGCTCGGCTAATAATTTCTGTACCGGAGTCCATTGCGAGAAATCAAATTTGCTTAGCGGCGTACATTTAGGCATCTTAAAGCCGAAGAAATCAGCGGCAAGGCCAAATAATTCTTTGATCCTCACTTCTTCCTTTGAGACAAGATGATATGTTGCCTGTTCCCCTCTATCGCCAAGCAGGAACAACGCTTGGGCAACAGTATCGATATTTATCAGATTATGAAAGCCGTTATCATCGGCAGGAAATTCCTCATAAATCCCCCGCGAAAAAAAATGTATTGGCTCATAAAAAAGCCGGAAACTATTCGTCCGGCCTTCCTTAAAATCTCCCATTACCATGCTTGGGCGAAAAATCGAAATATTTATTCCTTTTTTTACATAATTTTTGACTAAAATTTCTGCTTCATATTTGGTCTGCTCATAAGTATTATAAAATCCCTGCCCTTCCTGAAGCATGTCCTCGGTGAAATTAACGCCTTTTCTATCGCCAATCACAAAAGCAGTACTGATGTGATTCAATTTCTTAAGTTTTTTGCAACCTAAAGCGAATTCTAGAATGTTATTCGTTCCTTCGACATTAATCTTGCTGATGACATCTAAAGGCGACCTTAGCTCCGCGAGTGCGGCGCTGTGATAAATAATTTCGGCATTTGAGGCAACTTCTTCTTTTTCTTTCTTAATCCCGAGGCCGGGTAAAGTAACGTCGCCATCCAATACTCTCAAATTTTCAGTAGGAGTATTTTTGTCCCAGAATTTCAGAAGGGATGTTACGCGCTCTCCGGCACTAATGCCATCCTTGCTTCTTGCCAGGCAATAAACAAAATTCCCTTGCTGAAGCAGGATTTTTAGTAAATATGAAGCCACAAGGCCCGTGGCGCCGGTTAAAAAAACAGTGTACCGCTTTTGCATATTATTTATTAATCAATTTCTCCAAAATCTGATACACATTCGCTAACGAGCGGACATTCGGAATCTCATCTTCCGGTATTACTACTTTGTATTTCTTCTCCAGGCTTGCTACTATTTCCAGCGCCATCATGCTGTCAATACCCAAATCTTCGACGAACTTAGCATCTTCCTTCAGGTCTTTTTCAGGAACTTCGGTGATATCGGAAATCAGTTTTCTTACTTCTTTCTTTATTTCCTCAGGGGTCTTTTTTGGCATTTCTATATTACCTCCTTCCTATAGTAGTGGCGCTTCATGAAACCAGATCTTTCTTATGAAATATCCACAGAAAGCTTTGCTCCTAAACCATCTGCGACTTTTTTCAATGTGCTTAACGACACATTCTCGCGCCCGGACTCTACGCGGGAAATAACCTGCTGGGAAACTTTTAATTTTCCGGCTAATACTTTTTGACTGATCCCTTTTTGCTTACGGATAATCTTTATCCTGTTAGC
>VGKM01000052.1 GCA_016867005.1 Candidatus Omnitrophota bacterium
ACGGCGCATTATTGTTAAATCTTCCAATGCCTTTAAAAGCAGGCCTTTGATCTGAGGCCAGATCACGGCTTTTTCTATATTCTTCTCTTCCAGCGCCAAGACCCCCGGCAGCTTTATCAGGGCATCCACGCTGACACCGTTCTTTAAGCTGAATTCCGCTTGAATATTTTTTACCGCAGAGACATATTTTTTCAGCAGCTTTTTATTAATAAAAACCTCGTCGGATTGGGCACCGTTTATATTGACGGAGCAAACCACTCTTCCCCGTTTGAGCTTAGTTTCGATTTCTTTCTTTATCTTGTCCTCTAAAGACATGAACCCTTCCGGCACATGCAGGACGATCTCTAAAAACTTATGGTTTGTGCTCCTTATCTCCACCGAAATCTTTCCGGCCGGCTTAAGCTTTGACTCCACGCCGCCGAACCCCGTCATACTGTTTAACATGACCTTGCCTTTCTTTTTAAGCCCAAGCAGCTATCTTTTTTGTCTTTTCAATATTCTTGGTCGGAAACAAATCCACTATTATCTCGTCGGGGCCAAACCAAAGTTTTATTTCTCTTTCCGCTTCATCGGGATTGGAGGACACGTGGATCACGTTTTCATACACTCCGGCTGTGGTTATCCTGCCGTAAGAACCGCGTATGCTGGTAGACTCTGCCTCCTCCGGGTTAGTCGCTCCTGCCAGCTGGCGGCACTTATTAATAGCATCCTCCCCATAATAAATCAAGGCCATGACTTTTCTGCGGTCATGCAATTCCCCGCGCAGGTATTTTATCAATTCTCCGAAAAACGGCTTATCTTTTAAATGGATATAATGATTATGCGCCAGGTCTTGCGAGACTCTCACCATTTTTGCCGCAACAATTTCCAGCTTTGTTTCCGAAAGCCGCGTCAGGATGTTGCCGGTGAGCGATTTCTTCAGCCCGTCGGGCTTTATAAGGATTAAAACAGGTTGATTCATGTATTGCTACCTCCCCTCACAATTCTGCCGGATATCCTTTCCAATTCCTCCTGCGAATAGAATTCTATGTTGATATGCCCCCTTTTATTTCTTTTGGCGATCCGTACTTTTGTAGCCAGGGCCTGCTGCAATTGCTCTTCAATAGCAGCCACTAAAGGTTCCCGGTTCCCGGGCCTTATCTTTTGCTTAAAGGACTTGGGCCTTTGTATTTTTACAAGATTTTCTAATTCTCTGACCGACAATCCTTTGGCAATCACTTCATGCGCAAGCCTGCGCTGCTGGTTAGGATCCTCAATCTCAATCAAAGCCCTGCCGTGTGCAAACGAAAGCCTGTTCTTGCGTATATCTTCTTGGATCTCTTGCGGCAACTTCAATAACCGCAATGTGTTAGTCACCGTGACCCGAGATTTACCCAAAACCTCGCTTATTCTTTCCTGGGTGAGGCTGAATTTTTCAATCAGATACCTGAAAGCACGCGCCTCTTCAATTGCATTTAATTCCTGTCTTTGAATATTCTCAATTAATGCTAATTCCAGAGAATCAATATCTTCAACATCTTTAACAATCGCCGGGATCTCTTGAATATTTAACGCGGTAGCTGCGCGCAATCTTCTTTCACCGGCGATTAACTCAAACTGGTCTCCCTTTCTTCTGACAAGGATCGGCTGGATCACGCCTTTTTCTTTAATGGACTGTACTAACTCTTCTAAACTTTCCGCATCAAAATCTTCCCTGGGCTGAAAAGGATTGGGTTTGATTTGGCTTAACTTTAAATTGATGATGCCTTCTTTGATTTCAGTGCCCTTGGATTCCACCTCGGGGATTAACGCGCTCAGGCCCTTGCCCAATGCTTTTCTTTCCATGCTTGCTCCCTCTGCCTGTCTATAGACAGGCAATTTATGTTGGTTCGGACAATTCTTCAGATTCGGAATTGTCCAAACTGATTTCAGATATTTTTAAACCCAGGATTTCTTTTGCAAGTTCTTCGTATTTTTTAGCACCTAAGGAATCTTTATCATACAAAGCAATTGGTTTGCCAAAACTAGGCGCCTCAGTTAAACGTATGCTCCGAGGGATTACTGTATGGTATACCCTATCCTTAAAGAAATTCTTTACTTCTTGCACAACCTCTTTTGTAAGATTAGTACGAAAATCAGCCATTGTTAAAAGAACGCCCTCTACAACCAGATCGGGGTTCAGATTGTTTTTTATAAGGTTAACTGTATTAACGAGTTGCGTAACACCTTCCAATGCGTAATATTCACATTGAACAGGTACCAGCACTGAATCAGCCGCGCATAAGGCATTAATAGTTAAAAGGCCTAAGGATGGGGGTGAATCAATTATGATAAAATCAAAGTTATTTTTTTCTTTAAGAAGGGCTCTCTTTAAACGATTCTCCCGGCCTAACACGCTTACCAATTCTACCTCTGCGCCGGTCAAATCTAAATTAGCAGGAGCTAATAATAAGGTTTTGATTTCCGTGGCTGTTAAGATTTCTCGAATATCTAACTCTTCCAGCAGAACATGGTAAGTGCTCTTTTTAATGTTATGCTTATTTATACCTACACCGCTAGTAGTGTTGCCCTGTGGATCAAGGTCAATAAGCATAACCTTCTTACCAGCTAAAGCCAAACACGCAGCAATATTGATTGCCGACGTAGTTTTACCTGTTCCACCCTTCTGATTACAAACTGTAATTATTCTACCCATTATCTTACATGTACCTTAAAAGACCTACTTTGCGAATTCATGCTTGAAAGTTTTTCTGCTAACCCTCTTAATACATTATAATCCGCGGAACGATAATTCTCTAATTTATAAACAACCATTTCCCGCCAAATTTTGTAGGCCTCCAACTTCTTTTTGCTTTGCAAAGGATATTTATCAAAATGGTCAACTATGATTTGTAGTTCTTGGATTTTTGTAACCCGATAGTAAGCAGCCGGTTTTGTCAATCCGCTATTCTTCGTAGGCTCAGCTTCTTTGCTTCTATAAATATGACCTACATAATTAAAGAATTCGTGAATTTCGTCAACAATCTGACGGTTATCTTCTCTCTGCTTGATACTAAAATAGATACCGAACGCTCCTCCATTCCTACTATAAGTAAACGCCGCTTCTCCATCACAGAACCCTGTTACATACCAAGGATTTAACATATTTAATATCATCCATAGAATGTTTCAGATAGCACATTTTCACACGGAACATTATTATATCCATTATCTTAAAACTAGCGCAATTGTCAAGGATTTTCTTTAGGTTTTAAAACACTTACCCGGACCTTGGCAGGTTTTGCCCCAGCCATACCAAAAAGCCCTTTTTCTTCCTCAGACAAAACCTCAATTTTCACTTTATTCCGGGGCAATTTCAATTCTTGCAAAGCTGCCCTTACAGCGACCTCTACACTCTTGCCCTCTATCTCAACGCTGGTTCGTTTTTTCATTTTGAGCTATTCACTTTGAACTGATATGCTGCTGTGAGCAAGCTGTTGATAAGCCAATACAATACCAGGCCCGCAGGCATATTATAAAAAATGAACCCAAACATCAAAGGAAAAATAATCAGCATTATTTTCTGCTGTTCAGCATACTCGCTGCTGGTACTGGCCATGGAAACCTTTTGCTGAAAAAACATTATAATAGTCATTAAAATTGGTAAAATGTTTATGTGATTGCCTAACATAGGCAAGGAAAAAGGAATGGCTAGGCGATCTGGCTCTGATAAATCTTTAATCCACAGGAACGTTGATCCTTTTAAAGCAACAGACCTAATAAGCGCTTGATAAAGCGCAAAGAAAATTGGCATCTGCAATAACAATGGCAGACAACCTCCAAAAGGATTAACTTTATGCTCTTTATAAAGCTCCAAAGTTTCCTTGTGCAATTTCTGTGGATTATCTTTATATAGCTGTTTCAATTCTGCAATACGTGGCTGTAAGGCCTGCATCTCTTTCATGGCACGCATTTGCTTCAAGGTAAGCGGAAAAAGAATAAGATAGATAGCAATACTTAAAATTATAATTGCCAATCCTAAATTATGCACTAGCCCATTAATAAATTCCAATAGCTGTAACAATGCCTGAGAAATAATATCAAAGGTGCCATAGTTAATAACACCGGCCCACTTATAATTAAAAGAATTAATAGTCTGCAAGTCCTGGGGGCCCAAATAGATAGAGAATTTCTGACTGATAATTTTTCCAGGGTCAAGCTTCATATCTTTAGGCACAAGCATTATTAACGATTCGGCATTGTTAATTTTCTGAATTCTGGCGTCAAATTTTCCGCTCAACGGTTGCAGGATCGCACAAAAATACCTATCTCTGAAGGCGACAAATTGAGCGTTTTCCAATAATTCGTCTTTTCTGCCATTTGCATGAAGGGTTTTTTCCGTGAGTCCAATAACAAAATCCTGGTACCGCGCTTGCTCAGATGTATTTTTTAAATTAATGGCTGCTAGGACTATAGGATCATTAATGTCCAAACTGACCGACGATAAATTACGCCATGATATTTCTAATTCCATGGTATATGGGGACTTAGAAATTAAAAATCGTTTAATAAATTCTTTATTTTGTGCTTTTTGGACAAAAACAACTTCTGTGTCTGAAAAGGAAGTTCTTTTATAATTCAATGGATCGGTTAGCAGTAGAAAACCTTTGTTTAATTCAAATTTATGCGACTTATAGTTTTGAAATTTAATGCTGTCTATAGAGGCGCTTTGTTCGATAAAGGCGATTTCGCTATCATTTTGCTTCAAGGTGAAAAGAGAGGGGGCGGTTATTGCAGGGACCTGTCTTTCCGCGGCCTGAGACGGTACAACAGCTGTTGCCTGGACAACCTCTTGAGGCGCCCTGGATGGTGCGGGTTTGGGAGCCAGAACTGACCAAGTCAATAAGATTAATAAGGATAGGGCGACTGCGAGAATTAAGCGTTTTTCCATTCAATGAACTCCTTACCCATAAAGGGCATACTTGCGCCTGCCTGCCCGGCAGGCAGACAATAATAATAAGCGCATGGCATTAAGTTAGGGGGTCGTATCCTCCGGAACCGGAAAAGGGATGGCACCTGCAAAGCCGCCGTATAGCTTTCAGCGCCCCCATAAAAAACCCGTATTTACTGATAGCGCTGGCAGCATATTCGGAACAACTGGGCGAGAACCTGCAGGTACAAGGGATGCAAACCCTGATATATTTTTGGTATATTTGTATCAGCTTTAAAGACGCTCTCTTTAGCATTAAATAGAGACCGATTTTCTGCCTTTTTTCCGTCGACGAGCAAGGACATCCCTGCCGGCCTTTGTCTTCATTCTATTTAAGAAGCCGTGTTTTTTCTTGCCTATTCTATTAGTAGGCGTTTTAAGGTGTTTTTTCATAGAACTTTACTCTCCTTATCTGTTTTTTAAGGCGCAACTCGCCCAGGTTGTGCAATTAGGGAGTAATTATAACATAATGCTGATTCAAGTCAACATTTTTTCGAGCTGAGTTTTTTGTTGACTGAAGATTTAATTATTGTATAATAGTTCGCACTTAAGTATTTTGCTTGTAAAGCATTTAATGTTTGTTATAATGTTTCCACAGAGTTATTCAAGATGTGCATAAATTGTGGATATCCGTATTCTCGAGGCAAAAATGGACTCAAAAACAATCTGGGGCAAGGCAAGCGAAGCGATAAAAGAACGGGTGGGGAAAACTCCCTTTGAGACCTGGATTTTACCTCTTAAGGCCAGCATTGACAACAGCCAAAACCTGGTCTTAGAAGCGCCGGATGCTTTTTTTAAGGATTGGGTGGATAAGCACTATATGGAGCTTATACAGGAGGAAGCAGATAAGGCCTGCGGAGGGCAAGTCGCAGTTACGCTGGGGATCGCCGCAAAAACAGAGGGCGACAACCCAACTATCCCGGAGGCCGTGCGGATGCCATTTTCCCAAGAAACACTGCCGGGCATCAATTTAAACCCTCGATACACATTTGAGAACTTTGTGGTAGGGCCGTCCAACCGCCATGCACATGCCTATTCGCTTGCTGTCGCAGAATCGCCGGCAAAAACTTACAACCCTTTGTTTATCTACGGCGGGGTCGGGCTCGGGAAAACCCATCTGATGCAGGCAATCTGCCATCATATCAAGAAACAGAACGCGGCTGCAAAAATCTGTTATTTGACATCGGAACGCTTTACCAATGAACTGATAGACGCGATACAGCACCACTCTACAGCCGGTTTCCGCCAGAAATACAGGAATGCGGACGTGCTGGTGATCGACGATATTCATTTCATCGCCGGGAAAGAATCCACCCAGGAAGAGTTTTTCCACACCTTTAACGCATTGCACGATGCGCATAAACAGATTATAATTTCATCCGACCGGCCGCCTAAAGAAATTTCCAATTTACAGGACAGGCTGGTTTCGCGTTTCAGTTGGGGGCTTACCACCGACATTCAGCCACCGGATTTAGAGACCCGCGTGGCTATTTTAAAGAAAAAAATCGAGCGCGAGCCGGTAACAGTGCCTGACGAAGTAATATTTTTTATCGCCCAATTAATAAAAACAAACATCCGGGAATTAGAGGGGGCACTGGTCCGGACTATCGCTTATTCTTTATTGGAAGAAAAAGCTATCTCCCTGGAACTGGCCAAAGACGTGTTAAAAGACCTGTTAAAAGAACCGAAAAAACTCATCACTGTTGATTTTATCCAGCGCTGCGTCGCTGAAGAATTCGGCGTATCCCTGCACGATTTAAAAATGCGCAGGCGCAACAAAAACATAGTGTTCCCCAGGCAAATTGCCATGTTTATCAGCAGGGAATTGACGGATTTATCCTTGCCGGAAATCGGAGAATTTTTCGGCGGCAAAGATCATACTACTGTGCTGCACTCATATAATAAAATAAAAGATGAAATAGCCAAGAATGAAGAATTAAAAACCAAGGTGGAAAGAGTAATACAATTGATTCAGCAGTAATTAACGGGTTATCCTCAACAAGCTATTTATGTAAGGCATTATTAATAAAAAGGTTAAATACCTTTTAAACAAAAAATTATTACATTACTACGAATACTATTTAAGTTTTTAATATATAAATATTAATAGGGAGGTAAAATGAAGTTTAAAACTCAAAAGGACAATTTATTAAATGCTATCCAAACCGTGCAAAATGTTATATCTCCTAAGTCAGCTTTACCTATACTTTCGAATATATTAATTGAAACTCAAGCTGATAAAATACGGCTTACAGCTACGGATTTAGACGTAGGTATAACCTGTTTAATACCTGTGAATATCCAGGAACAAGGAGCTGTTACTATTCCTGCTAAAAGATTTAATGATATAGTCCGGGAGTTGCCAGGGGATGAATTGAGTTTAAACACAAAAAAGAACAATCTTGTTACAATTGAAACAGATACCTGCCAGTTTAAAATTATGGGCCTGGCTAAAGAGGAGTTTCCGAAACTTCCGGAATTTAAAGACAAAGAAGTGATTAGGTTAGAGCAGGATATGTTGAAAAAAATATTAAATTTGACATCATTTGCAGTTTCTTTTGATGAGACCCGTTATATTTTAAACGGTATTTTATTTAAGGTAGAAAAAAATAAATTAATTTTGGTGGCAACAGACGGTAAGAGGCTGGCTATTATTGAAAAACCACTGAAACAGGACTTTGAAAAAACAATCAGTATTATCATCCCGATTAAGACTATCCAGGAGTTAAACCGCAATTTAAAAGATGAGGGAGAGGTTTCTTTGGTGTTAGGGAACAACCAGGTGTTGTTTGATCTGGGGCACATTGCTATAATATCGCGGCTTATTGAAGGGGAGTTCCCGGATTACCGCCAGGTTATACCAGCTGTTTCTGATACCAAAATCGGGGTGGACCGGGCGCAATTCCTTTTAGCAACAAGGCGGGCAGCGCTTTTGTCTACACCTGATTATCAGGCGGTAAAA
>VGKM01000053.1 GCA_016867005.1 Candidatus Omnitrophota bacterium
CTGCTTTAATCAATACACTTCCTCCCGGAGCACTGATTGTGCCTGTATTGTTAACCTGCTTTGTCACTATAGCACCGTGCCTAGTAAAGACAGCTTCTGCCTGTTCCTTATTAATAGCTATACTGATTAACCCTTCTCCAGCCATATTAAGGGTGACCATCTCAGCTGCGCCTATAGCTATAGTGCCTAAAGGAGCTATAATGGTACCAGAGTTCTCTACACTACCTGCAATAAAGACCCCAAACCCGCCTTCTCTTATATGGATATTACCTTCATTAAGAAGCAGGGTATCTAACTGCTCCTTACTTAACCGGGAAAAGACATAATTAGAGCTTAAGAAGTCAGAATTGGTGATATCCCTAGTTGAAGCCACTAATCCAGCTACATCTATATTAGCTGTAGGCCCGAAGTAGATGCCTGCTTCATTAACTAGTAAGATTATGCCATTACAAGTTAGGCTTCCTAAGATAGAGGTGCCTATACCACTAGTTACCCTATTTAAGAACTCACTACTTGCATTAGGCAGGTTAACTATGACACTTTCACCTTGTGCTATATCAAAGCTTGAGTAGTTGACTATTGCCTTATCTGTGGCATTGATGGTAAGGGTACTTCCAGTGTTAACAAAGTCAACACTGCCTGAGACAACTTCTTCTATTTGAGGTAAAGCAAAAGATTGGCTGGTGGGGATAAAGACAAGAGCTACAAACAAAGACACCAAACAAAAAGAATTGGCAAAGTCCTTTAAGTAATGCCAAAAGGTCTTTTTGGTTTGTCTTTTTGCTTTTGGTTTTCTTTGTCTTGTTTTTATTTTCATTTTTCTTCTTCTTAATAAAAAAACCCAACAAGGAATCGTTGGGCACATAACTGTTACACCAAATAAAAAACCCAATCAGTAAATCGATTGGGCACATGATGCTTTGGTGTTATTTCGGCAGCTGGCAGTCTCGCTTTATTCAAGCAGGGACCCTGATAGCTTTGTGCCCCATCCTTTCGGAAGGTTTACTATTGTCGTGTAACTATATATTATTAAAGAACATATATTAATTAACCATTACATACAAAGTATATCATATTAATATATACCTTTACAAGGCGGGGAGCAAAAAAGATGTCAGCTTGTCTCTATGCTCAACTACCTATATTACAATGAGTTACAGAAAAAATAAAGGCAAGAAATAAAAAACTTTTCTTGCCTTTACTCTTTAATGCAGAAATTATTCTTCTTTGCTCTCTCCTACGAACTTTTTGATCTCATCAATATTCTCTAAAATCAGCCTTGCTTTTGAAACACCGAAAGAAAAAGGATATTTATCTTCGGCATTGCGTTTTAAAATTAAGACCGGCTTGCCTTTAAACTCAGTCCTCTCAACCATGATACCTCCCCTTTTATTTCCCCATCATCACATCAATAACGTTATTGCTTATGCCTTGCTTCTTAAGATAATCAATAGTATCAGCACTTAAACTAAATTTTGAATTGGTCCTTTTTATTTCATCAATTATCACATCATCAGGCGCGCCTTGTTTTTTAAGGTCCACTACCTGCATTACTGATAACTGCTGCGGATTTGCTACGGCTGCGGCCTCCCCTTGCGGATGCTTTTCAATCTGGCTTCCGATTAATGCGCCGCCTGTTGCACCGATTGCCGCGCCAATGCCAGCGCCTCTGCCGCCACCAATAAGCCCGCCTGCTAAAGCACCTAACCCTCCGCCTGCTACGGCTCCCTCTGCAACTCTTGTTTTATTTTCTGCGCATCCCAAACATGCAAAAACTAAACCTGAGATCACCAAAAACGAAGCTATTCTTCTCATCCTCCTACCTCCTTAATTGTCATTTATGATAGTACTAATTTAACTCCTCTTCAAGCTTTTTTATTAGATTCTCGGTTTCCTTAATTAAAGAGGCGGGCAATAGCTTTAAAACCTCGATTTCCCGTTTTACGGCCTTTAAGGTCCCTAAAAGGCGTTTAATACCGGCAACCCTTTTCTGCTCCTGCGCTTCCTCCGGCTCCAACTCCTGCCTCTCTCTTATTATTACCCCGAGGTTCTTTTTTATAAGAGAAGCATCTTTGCCTTTTTCGAACACCTCCTTTTTTAAATTATTATAATCATGCTCATCAAGGGCCTTCTTTGCCTTGGCAAGCCGTAAAACATTTACCGCTTCAAAACTGGGAGTCGCTGCAACATCATCGCTTGCGGCGCCTGCCTTCTCTAAATAAACCGGCTCTTCTTTTTCAAGGAAATAATATGATTTAAGAAGTTTTATCGCGGTCTGTTTCCTGATGCCGATCTCTTTTGCGGTATATGCCTCAAATTCAGTATAGCCCCATTCCTTATATAATTTATCCTTATACACGGAGTAAAGCGACCTGCCTAATTCAATCCAGGACGTCTTAAACTCCTTTGCGCATTTAAGGACGTGGTACCTTATAGAATTCTCATCAATCCCCGACATCTTCTGCTCTAAATTCTCCAGTGATTTTGTTTTAACGCTCATTCTTAACTCCTTTTTGCCTGCATAATTTTTTAATAGAACATTTTGAACAAAACGGCGCAACCGGCAAACAGATATTCTGCCCGAAAGTTACAAGTATTGTATTCAGCTCGATCCAGAGATCCCGCGGTATAATCTTTTTAAGCGCCTCCTCTGTTTCTTCGGGTGATTTTGTTCGCACCCAGCCCAGGCGGTTTGAGATCCTGTGCACATGTGTATCTACGCAAATTGCGGGGATCTTATACCCCAGGCCCAAAACCAAATTAGCGGTTTTTCTGCCGACGCCTTTAAATTCCAATAACTCCTCAATGCTCGAAGGCACCCTCCCGGCATAATCATCTGTAATTTTTTTACTTAATCCAGATATAACCTTGGCTTTGGTGCGGTAAAACCCCACCGGATAAATGAGTTTCTGGATTTTCTTAACGGATAACTTAAGCATCTCCCTGGGCATGCGCGCCAAAGAAAATAACCTTTTTGCCGCCTCAATAGTCGTCTTATCCTTTGTCCTTAAACTCAAAATACAAGAAACAAGGACCAGATAAGGGTCGTTATCATAGGAAAATTGAGTGACCGAAGGTACGGTTTTATCCTTAACCTGTTTCTTTATAAGCCGTATTATTTGCGGGATTTTAACCACTTCTTGATCTCTAAAAGCGCTTCCTGCTTATTTTTTATCTCTCCGATTGCCTGCATTTCTTCAATATGCCTTAAAATTTCCCCCACTAGCGGCGAAGGATTGAGTTTAAAATTCCTGATCACATCATTGCCGTTGACTAAACGCGGGAGTTCTTTTTCCTTGAGTTTCTTGAAGTACCGCTTGATCAAGCCAAAAACCACTTTTTCATGCTGCATGCGTGATTCTTCCGAAGTGAGCCTGCCTTTTGTGGCGCGCTGGTCGGCAATTGAAAGAAGCAGGGTGCTTACGCCTTCTTTTGCCGTATCGCGGAAATACCTGAAGATTGCCCGCGGCGTTACATCAAGGTTATCTGCCAGATATCCCGGCCTAAGATGCCAGAAAACCATTTTCTTTAATGCGCTGACCTCATCATTAGAAAGCATAAGGCGCCTGGCAATCCCTACGGTAATATACGCGCCTATGCCTTCGTGCCCATGGAACAATGTCCTGCCTTTCCGGCGGCGCTTGGCCCTGGGTTTTCCGATATCATGCAGCAAAGTAGCTAATTTCACCAAAGCAAGCCGCGATCTATCAGCGGAAATTATCTCCTTCAGGTAACTCTGCAGTTCTTTATCTGCCCTGAGCTTGCCTACTGCTTCTTCAAGTTGTTTAACTGACTCAAAACTATGGTTTAAAACATTCAAATGATGATATGGTCCCTGGCTTACGCCCCGCATGACCTCGATTTCCGGCAGGAATTGCCTCAAGACCCTTAATTTATCCATAATTATAAGAGATTGATAAGCATTTGCCTGGCCGAGGATTTTGAACAACTCGTCTCTTATGCGCTCGTTCGATGCCTGAGGTAATTTCTCTTTCTTGGTCTTAATCGATTTCATGGTGTCTTTTTCAATTCTAAAACCGAATATTGCCGACAAGCTAAAAGCCCGCAAGATCCTTAAAGGGTCTTCGTCAAATGCGCCCTTATGAGCCAGGCGTATGCACTTTGATTTAATATCTTTTCTTGCGCCATAAAAATCGATCAAAGAATCTTCATCAACAACAGGTTTTATTGCTTCCGAAAGCCCTAAAGCAAGGGTGTTAATAGTAAAATCCCGGTGTAATAGATCATCCTCCAGGCCTTTCCCGCGGAAATCCGTAAAATCCAAGGTATAAACCTTATTTTGCGATTTCTTCACTACACGGCAGGAGCCATGAACTTTATCCAGCACAACGAACCCTGCTTTTAGTTCTCTTGCCAGCGCTCTTCCAAAACCGATAGCATTTTTCCTGATACAAAAATCAATATCGGGATTTTCTTTTTCTCTTTTTAAGAAAAGATCCCTTAAGAAACCTCCGACGATAAAAAGCTGCGCCTTTTTTCCCCTGGAGAAATTAAAAACCTGCAGGAGAATTAACCTGTCGGATTGCTTTATTTTTAACATTTTAGCTTAGGGTTTATCCTTATTGAAGGTATTAGCTTGATTTATTATTGCATCCTCAACAAATATCGGGGAATGCGAACGCACTGCCAAAGCAATGCTGTCTGAAGGGCGGGCATCAATAACCTTGCTTTCTCCTTTAGAGGTCTTAACCACGAGCTTCGCGTGAAAAGTATTCTCTTCCAGCCTGTCTATGATGATTTTCTCGATCTTTGCCTCTAAGTTTTCTATTGTAGTATGCATCAAGTCATGGGTCAGGGGCCGCGGCGGGTTAAAACCGCTGATTTTAAGCTTAATGGCCGATGCCTCGGCAAGGCCGATTACGATGGGCAGGATCCTTTCCCCGTTTTTTTCTTTTAAGACAATCAACTGGTCATGCCTCTTTTCATCGATGACTATTTTGTTCAATTCCATCTCTACCATTGGAATAACCTTTCTATCTGGGTTTCTTTTTCTCTTTCCCTAATATGTCTTTTAACTCAAGCATAAACTGGCCTACATCCTTGAATTGCCGGTAAACCGAAGCAAACCTGACATAAGCCACATCATCCATGTTTTTTAATTTCTCCATGACCAATTCTCCGAGCTTTGCTGCAGGGACTTCCCGGTCGTATTTTTTCTGGATTGAGCGCTCGACAAAAGTAACGATTTCTTCCATTTTCTCGATACTGATCGGCCTTTTTTCGCAGGCCCTTAAGAGGCCGGACAAGATTTTCTTCCGGTCAAACGGCTCGCGCCTGCCGTCTTTTTTAATCACCATGAAAGACACTTCTTCAATATATTCGTAAGTAGTAAAACGTTTGCCGCATTTAAGGCATTCGCGCCTGCGCCTTATGGCCGACTCTTCGCCTGTGGCGCGGGAATCAACTACTTTATCTTCTTTATAGCTGCAGAATGGGCACTTCATGCTTTTCTTATCTTAATTTTTGCCTCACGCATAAATCTTAATGCCATCTCATCAGGGTATCCGTCGGAAATTACGATTTCCCGGATACCTGCATTTATAAGCATTTTGGCACAGATAGAGCATGGCTGGTTAGTAAGATACAAAGTACTTGCCTCAGTAGATACACCATAGAGCGCTGCCTGCAAAATTACATTCTGTTCGGCATGCAGCCCCCGGCAAAGTTCATGCCTCTGGCCCGAAGGAATTCTTAATTTTTCCCTGATGCAGCCGACATCGACGCAGTGCTTAAGGCCCGATGGCGCTCCGTTATATCCTGTTGCCAGAATCTTTTTTCCTTTTACCAGTACCGCGCCTACCCTGCGCCTGAGGCAGGTGGAACGGCGGGAAACTAAATCAGCGACTTCCAGAAAATATTCATCCCAGGTTGGGCGCTTACTTAATGGTCTTTTTTTCATATTGTCTTTAACTCCGGATAAAGGGGGAATTTTTTGGTCAGAGCCAAAACCTTCCGCTTGATTTCTTCTAACTGCTTGGGGTCATCCCTGTTTTCAATTGCCTTATCAATAAAATCTGCGATCAGGCGCATCTGGCTTTCCTTCATCTTTCTCGTAGTAACTGCTGCTGTGCCTAACCTTATGCCGCTGGTTATAGCAGGGCTTTTTTGATCAAAAGGGATCAGGTTCTTATTTACCGTAATGTTGGTTTCTTCTAAAATAAGCGATGTATCCCTGCCTGTTGTCCCCTTGCTGCTTAGATCTACAAGCGACAAATGCGTATCTGTGCCGCCGGAAACAATACGGAATCCTTTTTTATTTAAGGCCGCGGTAAGCTCTTTGGAATTCTTTACGATCTGCTTCTGGTATTCCTTAAAACTGTTGGTCATTGCCTCACGGAATGCTACGGCTTTAGCGGCGATCACATGCATTAAAGGCCCACCCTGTATCCCGGGGAAGATCCGGGAATCAATTTTTTTGGCAAATTCTTTTTTGCAGATAATAAAACCGCCCCTTGGTCCCCGTAAAGTTTTATGAGTAGTGGAGGTGACAAACTCGGCATACGGCACAGGCGTCGGATGGATCCCCGCCGCAACAAGCCCTGCGATATGCGCCATATCTACGAATAGATACGCCCCGACGCTATCCGCAATCTGGCGGAATTTCTTAAAATCCATGACCCTGGGGTATGCAGAGGCGCCTGCCAGGATCATTTTCGGCCTGTGTTTTTTTGCCAGTTCCATGATATTATCATAATCCAGCATCTCTGTTTCCCTGCTGACGCCGTAGGTTACTATATTGTAAAACATTCCGGAAAAATTGTGCGCCAGGCCGTGAGAGAGATGCCCTCCGCAGGCCAGGTCCAAAGCCAATACCGTATCTCCAAGCTCAAGCGCAGCAAAATAAACTGCCATATTCGCCTGTGTTCCGGAATGCGCCTGCACATTTACATGCTCGGCCCCGAATAACTCTCTGGCCCGCTCAATCGCAAGGATTTCTGCCGCATCAACGCTATTGCATCCGCCGTACCAGCGCGCGCGGGGATAGCCCTCGGCATATTTGTTGGTCAAAACCGACCCTTGCGCTTCCAACACGCTCATTGAAGTAAAATTCTCGGAGGCGATCAGCTCAAGGTTATCTTCCTGCCTTTTAATTTCATCTTTTATCGACTGGTAAATCTCCGGATCTGTTTTCTTTAAATGCCCTAACGGTTTCATTTCTTTATCCCTCTTTCAATTTTTTTAATCAGATCAAGCCGCCTCTTATGCCGGCCACCCTCAAATCCAGTTGCAACCCATACTTTAATGATCCGCTTTGCCAAGGCAGGCGGAACAAACGCCGAACCCAGGACCAATACATTGCTGTCATTATGCTGGCGGGAAAGTTTTGCCGCTTTTAAATTATAGACAAGAGCCGCGCGTACGCCGGGCAATTTATTTGCGGCAATGGAATTACCGATGCCGCTTTTACAGATGAGGACGCCCATCGGGGCCTTCTTCAAAGAAATTGCTTTGGCTAATTTATATGCGAATTCGGGATAATCACAGCTGTCTTCTGAATAGGTACCTAAATCGTTGACCTTAAATCCGATCTTTGATAAGAAGGGCTTGATTTTTTCTTTTAAACCAAAACCTGCATGGTCAGATGCTATTAATATTGTTTTCATATTAACTGTATTATCCTTTCCACGGATTCTTTGATTACATCCAGCGTCTTTTCATAAAAATCAACCGGCTGGCCGATCGGGTCCTCTATGTTCAAATTCATATCGCCT